>CAZPIR010000190.1:1301-7429 GCA_964586085.1 uncultured Anaerolineaceae bacterium
CACGAAAACCGGTCGAGTCGACTCAAGTAGGGCGGCAAGACTGGGTTCGACCTCTGCGAGATTGAGTTCAATCGTGTCCGAGAAAATCGGATCGGGTGTGGCATCGGTGCGGAACAAGCCCTGAGCTTGCGCGTACTGTTCGAGTAGGTCAGCCGATTTTGCGCGACCGGTCGCGCGCAGATAGCGCACGCTCTCGGCGTCGGTCGGGAAAAAGCCCATCGTCGCGCCGTAATCGGGAGCCATGTTGCCAATCGTCGCGCGATCCGCGAGCGACATTGCCGAAAGACCCGGTCCGTAAAATTCAACAAATTTGTCCACCACGCCTTTTTTGCGAAGCATCTGCGTCACGGTCAAGGTCAGGTCGGTCGCGGTCACACCTTCGCGCAATGCACCAGTCAATTTGAAACCGACCACTTCGGGCATGACCATATAGTATGGTTGACCCAGCATCAAGGCTTCGGCTTCGATGCCGCCGACACCCCAACCCAGGACGCCGAGACCATTAATCATCGTGGTGTGCGAATCGGTGCCGACAACCGTATCGGGATAGACGACACCATCACGAACCAGGACGCCTTGCGCGAGATATTCCAGGTTGACCTGATGGACAATGCCGGTCGAAGGCGGGACGACGCGCAAATTTTCAAACGCCTGCGAACCCCAACGCAAAAATTCATAGCGTTCGCGGTTGCGTTCAAATTCGAGTTGAGCATTTTTTTGCTCGGCATCGCGCGAGCCAAAGAAATCCACCAACACCGAGTGGTCAATCACCAAATCTACCGGGACGAGTGGATTGATTTTCTTGGCGTCCTTGCCAAGACGCTTCACCGCATCACGCATCGCGGCAAGGTCAACCACGCACGGCACGCCGGTGAAATCTTGCATGACGACACGCGCGGGCATGAATGGGATTTCGAGGGGCGCGGGATTTTTCGCGTCCCAGGCGGCGAGTCGCTTGACATCATCTTGTGTAACCAAAAATCCGTCGCAGTTGCGTAGCGCGGCTTCGAGCAGAATGCGAATCGAAAAAGGCAAGCGCGCCAAATTGCTGACGACGCCGGTTTTTTCCAAGTGTGCGAGTTGGAAATAATTCATGCCGGTGCCAGCCAACGCGGCGCGCGCGCCAAATGGATCTGTCAATCGTTGTGCGGTCATTCCCCCACTCCTGTTGTTGAATTAATAATCTTTTAGAGTATACCGCGCCATTATACTCTGTTTTTTGAGCGCGGCAAGAGTCCCATTGTCAAATGCAATAAATGATTCGTTGACAGGTAACACCGGGTTGTCTATAATCTAGGTGCATGAAAAATTTGGTTGCTGGGTATGCGTCTTTGTTTCTCCATCTAGTCACTCGCTGGACCGCCGGCATGATGGCTTTGGTGAGTTAGCCATGTCGCGCAATGATCCGGAATTGGTACGCGATTGTATCAACGGCGACGAGACGGCTTGGAAAGAACTAGTCAACAAGTATTCCCGGCTAGTCTATTCGATTCCGTTTCGTTTCGATTTGTCGGCGTCCGATGCCGAAGATGTGTTGCAAGCCGTCTTTACGATTGCGTTTCGTGAACTAAAAAATTTGCGGAGTGAAACATCGCTCCCGGCGTGGCTCATCACCATCACCCGGCGCGAATCTCTGCGCGTCATTCGCACGCGGCGCGAGCACGCCGAACTCGGCGAAGAGATCGAAGATGGAGACACACCCGCACCCGAACAAGTCGAACAATGGGAACGGCAACACCTGGTGCAACACGCGCTCGCACAAATCGAATTGCGTTGCCGCGATTTGTTGTATGCTTTGTTCATCGAAACCCCTACTCCACGTTACGAGCGAATCGCCTCCCGTTTAGGTATTCCGCTTGGCAGTATTGGGCCGACTCGGGCACGTTGTTTCAAAAAGCTTCAAGCTGTGCTGATTGCGATTGGTTTTGACGAGCAATTCTGAGGCATGTATTTTTAACCAACTGGGTTATCTCTATATGATTGACAAGTAAGTATGAAACCACATGCAATATCGGATGAACAATTAATTGCTTTTGCCGCTGATGAACTTGGCGGTGACGCCGTCGTTGCCTTGGAAGCACATATTGCCTCGTGCACCCGTTGTACCAAAATGGTGGCACGCTTCAAACGAGTGCGAACCATCTTACGTGACGATGACACACACACCCCGCCCGGGCATGTTTTAGCCAAGGCGTATTCGATTTTTCCTCGTCCCAAACCTAAACCGACCGGGTTGTTATTTTTTCTAACCTCCCATCCATTTCAATCTTTTGCCAGTGCCGCATTCGCAATGCTCATTCTAGCTTGCGGAATTATGTATGGAATTGGGCAAATGGATTTGCCGGCAGAAGATACCTTGTATCCAGTTAAAAGTGTTGTCCAAGGAGTTGAATCTGCCGTTTCTGATACGTGGCGTTCACTCGGTGGTTCGCTAGCACCGGCGCTTCCTACACCCAAGATCACTCCCACTCGAACAATTACGTCTACTCCAATACCGACACGCGTATCGGCAACCGCCACACTGGTTGTGCCACTCAATGCGCCTTTCATTCTGACGCCTCTGCCACCCGCCCAAGACCCCAACTCGGCACCATCACAACGCACACCGGCAAATCCAGCGCCAGTGGCTACGCCTCCATCGTCTGGTCCGGATCCCAACCCGGCATCGCAACGCACGCCGGCAAATCCAACATCAACATCAGGGTCACCAGGACGCGGACAACCCATTCCAACGCAAGGCGTGATTGAGCGTGCCAAGCCGACCAATACTCCCCACAAAGTAGACCTCATGCCAAACATCACACCTACCCAACGCGATGCGACACCCAGCAATCAAAAGGATAACCAAAACAACTCTGACAACGATAGCGAAAACCATAATGCTGATCCTGCCAAAGGAGCCAAGTCGCCCAACGAAAAATCCGATAAAAAATAGCGGGAGACCGCGAATTTGAATCGAACATGACGAACTCAACCGACCCGTCTATCCGTACAATAATCATTGACGCGCACACTTTATTTCGAGCTGGACTGCGAGAACTTTTTGAAAAACAGTCTGGTTTGGTTATTGTGGGCGAAGCCGGTACGCGCCCCGATGCACTAGCACTCGTCGAACAAACCCAGCCCGAACTCATCCTGCTTGATCTTAACCTGGATGAAAACCACGACTTGGCAATCATCCCCGATTTGCTTACCCGCGCGCCGCACGCACGCGTGATTCTCGTCACCGCCATTTGTGACTCCCAGGTTCATTATCGCGCTGTTCAAGCCGGCGCGATGGGTGTTGTACTCAAGACGCAAGCCCCTGCCGTGCTTTTCAAAGCCATCACCAAAGTCCATTCCGGCGAAGCATGGCTCGACCGCTTGATGATTGCGAACGTGCTCACTCACATGTCGCGCGGCAAAACGAACGACGATCCCGACACACAAAAAATCGCCAGTCTCAGCCCTCGCGAACGTGAGGTCATTACCTTGATCGGCAAAGGAATGCGGAACAGCCAAATCGCCGATGCGCTGGCAATTAGCCAAGTCACCGTTCGCCACCACCTCACCTCAATTTTCTCAAAGCTGGGCGTCCAAGACCGGCTCGAACTGATCATTTACGCCTACCAGCACCATCTCGCCGATTTACCGCGCTGACCACCCAATTTAACCGGACGATACATTTGTGCCGTCATCGTTAGCCCCATCTACCCAACGCCACCCCGTCCACAATTGTCGCTTGCGTCCATCATAAACCCATCTTTGACCCGATGCTCATAACTCTTACATTCGCTACAATGCAAGCATGTTAAACCAATTTGCCTCGCAACCCTTCGAGCCAACTCCACCATCCTTGAGTGCCGAACGACGCGCCAAACCACGCATCGCCTGCACGTATCCCGCGATTGTGCGCGGCGTCGAAAATTCCGGCGCGCGTTTCCAGGATGTCGCCCAGTTACGCGACCTGAGTGCATCCGGGGTGTACCTCCAATCGAAACGCGCCATGCAACGCGGAGAAACTTTATTCCTCCTCTTTTGGTTCTCCTCGCACCCCAAACCCACCCAAGCATGTGCCCTCGCCGCGCGCGGCGTCGTCGTGCGCACAGAAACACGCGCCGACGGTTCGCATGGCATCGCGCTTCGCCTGGAACGTTATCGGTTCGTTTGATCTTGCCTCGCACCTCGCGACGTGTTTGAATACGTCGCTTTATTTTTTCCAAAAACGAAAATTCATTTGACGAGTTATGTAACTTGTGCTATGATAATTTCGCAACCCGGCAACACCGAACCTTATCAAGGAGGTTGCGCGATGAAGCGTTTGTTTCTCTTGGCGGCATTTGTCATTGTGGCACTTGCCGCATCAGCGTGTACACGGGACAAGCCGCCGGAACCAACAGTCGCACCGGCAACGCGCGTGTCCACTGCACCCACAACCGCACCGGCGACGGTGACCACGAAAGAAGGCGAACCCACTGTGGCGCCTACACTTGTCGTTCCGGTCACTGAAACACCGGTCATTCCACCCCCGCCCCCACCACCGACATCGGTTGTGACGGCGACGACGACGATCCCTATGCCACCGGCTCCGGCGACGGCGCAGCCCATGCCCGGCTCTGGCAATGGACCGACGACGTACACCGTGCAATGGGGCGACTGGCTCAACAAGATCGCGCAAAAGTTTGGCGTGACAAGCCAGGACATTCTTGCCGCTAACCCAGGATTGAACCCGAATCGCATTTATCCGGGTCAAGTCATCAACATCCCAGCGGCAGGCGGAACAGTGCCGCCCCCGGCTGGCGCAACGCCGACACCCGCGCCGGTACCCGGCGCAACACCCAGCCCAGCACCCGCCCCCGGCGCGCCGACGACATACACCGTGCAACGCGGCGATTGGCTTTACGGCATCGCGCGCAAGTTTGGCGTTACGGTGGACGCTTTGGTCGCCGCGAATCCGGGCATCAACGCCAACTTTGTCTACCCAGGTCAAGTGCTGAACATTCCGGGCAGTGGTGGATCGAATCCTTCACCTACACCCGCGCCACAACCGGATGGTAACACGTACGTGGTCAAAGCCGGCGACACGCTCTACTCCATCGCCGCACAGTTGGGCACCACAACGTACGCCTTGCAAATTGCGAATCATCTGCCCAATCCAAATTTTATCTATCCAGGACAAACGCTGATCATTCCGCGCTGACGATAAAATTTCACCAGAGAGGCGTCGCGCTCGCACGCGCGCCTCTCTTTTTTGTTGACCGCGTGTTTCAATCGCAAACACGCGGCGAGCCAGTGACACATGACCGAAGAAATTCTCCGCAGTGAGTACCTTTATCGCGGGCGCGTCGTCAAGTTGCGCCTCGACCAAGTCCGGCTGAGCAATCGTAGTATCTCGGCGCGCGAAATCGTCGAACATCGCGGCGCAGTTGTGATTGTGCCGCTCGATGAGCAAGACCGCGTGATTATGGTGCGCCAGTATCGCTCTGCCGCCGGACGCGAACTGCTCGAAATTCCGGCGGGCACGCTCGAAGACGGCGAAGACCCAGCCCTGTGCGCGACGCGCGAGTTGAAAGAAGAAACCGGCTATGCCGCGCTCGATTGGCGTGACCTGGGTTGGTTCTATGCCAGCCCGGGTTTTTCCACCGAGCGGATGTATCTCTATCTCGCGCGCCATCTGACTGCCGGCGATGCCTCGCCCGATGAAGACGAATTGCTTCACGTCGAGCACGTGCCGTTCGCCGAACTCATCGCCAAAATCGAACACGGCGAAATCCTGGATGGCAAAACGATTGTCGGCTTGCTTCGCGTCGCGCGACTACTCGGCAAGTAAACCTGGTTCATCGCTGAACTATGACCACCATTCACGGCGACACTATCACCCTCCGCGCCTTTGAAGACCCCATCACCGACGAGGAAATCGCGCGCGTGTATCGCTGGAGTTGCGACACCGAGCTGTTACGCTGGGCCGGTGGCACGCCCACCGAATTGACGCTCGCCGAATTTCGCGAGCACTTGCGCGGCGAACGCTTTCACGCGCCAACCAATCGGCGCGCGTTTTTCATTTTCACCAACGACCATCAACTGATTGGGCGCATCGGCATCTTTGCGATTGACTGGCTCAATCACGATGGCGAGATGGGCATTGTCAT
>CAZPIR010000191.1:0-4902 GCA_964586085.1 uncultured Anaerolineaceae bacterium
CGCCGACGGCGATGCAGATCGAACTAGCCCACGCGCCAAAGCGCACCGTTGCCTTGAAGCGTTCGCCGGTAAAGAGTGCGATCAACGCAATGACGCAGAATGCACCCGCGCCAAGACCACCGAGAAAAAAATAAACGGCAATGGGCAAGCCCCAAGTTGTTTGCAATTGCATCATCTTCCTCCATTCAAACGAACCACTTGGGGCAAGCCCGGAACCCTCGTCAAAAAAGGGCTTGCCCCAAGCGCGGACAGGTTTTATTTTGAGATGAACAGGGAGGGGATGGTTGCCCCAGCCAATTTCTGCGCGCGTTTGGTCACTGCAATCTTTGCCAACTCGTCGAGCGATCCGGCAAAAATCGCTTTGGCGGGACAACTGGCAACACACGCTGGATCTTTGCCCATCGCCAAACGTTCCAAGCACAGATTGCATTTTTGCATCGTGCCTTCTGCGCCGTACTGCGGCACGCCGAACGGACACGCAAAGAAACAGTACCGGCAACCGATACATTTATTTTGATCAACGACGACGATACCATCTTCGGCGCGTTTCGAAATGGCGCCGGCTGGACAAACTGCCGCGCACGCCGGCTTGCCGCAGTGCATACAGCCGAGCGACACTTTGACAATGTCCACATTCGGGTACGTGCCGGACTCAATGCTCATCACGCGCCGGAATTTGGGACCCTGGGTGCCGGGCGTCGCCGTCGCTTTCGGAGCGAGATTGTTCCAGTTCTTGCATGCCACCACGCAGGTTTCGCAACCCACACAGCGATCGGTATCGAGATAGAATCCGAGTTGCATTGTCTCTTCTCCTTATGCCTTCCGCACTTCGCACAGACCCTCTTTGAACGGTGGATAGCCGGTGATGGGGTCGAATTTGCGCGCGATCAAATTATTGACATTGGCGTTTTGCCAGCCATGGAAAATGTCAATCACACCGGGCATGACGAGATTAGTGACCTCGGCTTTGACCTTGATGTTGCCGAGTGATGTTTCGACGAGCACATCGTCGCCCGGCTTGATGCCGCGTTTGGTCGCGTCCTGCGGATTGAGGCGCACGACCGGGTCGGGCATGATCTCGCGCAACCACGGCAGTTCGCGCAATTTGCTGTGCGTAAAGAACGGCAAACGCGAACCGGTGTTCAAAATCAACGGAAACTTTTTGGCGAGGTCGGGCGTGCTCATGGGACTTTCGAGCGGCTCTTTGTAAACCGGCAGAGGATCCAGCCCGTACTTTTTTAGAACCTGGGAAGCGATTTCCACCTTGCCGGTCGGTGTGTTGAATCCCGGTTTCTTGTCCGAACGCAAGAGACCCAATTCATATTTCTTGTATTGCTCAGGTCCGGGCGATGGAATGGTCACGACCATCTCTGGATTGGCGCGCAGTTTTTCGACGGTCGTGTTGATGGGTTCGAGAATGAAATTCAAACCGGCTTCAACACTACCATTCCAAAATTCCTTGCCGTAACCCAACTTGGTGCCAATGTCGAAAATGATTTGCCAGTCTTCCTTTGCTTCACCTTGCGGTTTGACGATTGGATCGCGATGAAATACCTGGCGACCAAACACAGCGAGCGGAGCCATGCGTTCGAGCGCAGTCGCGGCGGGCAGGATAATATCCACAAAGTTGTGTGTCCACGGGCGCACAAAGTAATCGGCGGCGGCGATAAATTCCATACTCTTGAACGCTTGCTGATATTCATGGCTTTGGGGCCACATCATCGCGTTGACGCCAAAAAAGAGACCGGCTTTGATTTTGCCTTCTTTGACGTACTCGGGAATCAGGTTGACCTGGATCTCGTCGTTGATTTCCGCCCACACCGGAAATGCTTTGGCGTCCGCGCGTTTGTCCGCGAGCTTGACGCCAATCTCACGATAGCGATTGAATGCCGCGTCCGCAGTCGGTAAAGGATTGGTTGCCAGCGTCCAACCGCCGGGGACATCCAGGTTGCCGGAAAGTGCAAAGAGCGAAAGAATGGCGCGATGATTTTGTCCGGCGTTCGTGCTGTGTACGGTCGGCGATGCGCTACCAATCCATGTGCCGGGTTTGTTCGTTGCAAACAGTCGCGCCGCTTGCGCGATTTTTTCTGCCGGCACCCAGGTGATTTTTTCAACTTTATCCGGCGTAAAATCCTTGACGTATGCTTTCAAATCTTCAAAGCCGTACACCCACCTGGTCACGAAATCATTGTCATACAACGCTTCGTCAATCATGACGTTGATCATACCGAGCGCGAGCGCGCCATCGGTGCCGGGACGCAGTTGGAGGTGAATGTCGGCGAGGTTACGCACGGTCGGTGTAAAACGCGGGTCAACGACAATAAATTTCGTGCCGCGTTCTTTGGCGTCGAGCAGTTTCCACATGTCGTACGGACCCGACCATGCCGGATTTTTGCTCCAGATAAGACACGTTTTCGTTTGCGCGGTTGGCGCGGCGCCGGTGCCGGAAAAACCAAACACGAGTGTGGCGGCAGTCGCCGTTGCGCGCGCACATGTCGAACTTTCGGTGCCATAGTTGGGTGAGCCAAAGGTGTACGCGAGACGTTGCAAAGGCGGACGCATCTCTTTGGGATCGCCCGTCATAAAAAGCACCTTGTCCGCACCATCACGCGCTTTGATCTCGTTCAACTTTTTCGCAATCGTTTCGTACGCTTCATCCCAAGAGATGCGCGTCCATTTGGGATCATCCGTACTTTTGGGTGTGGTGCGTTTCATCGGATAGAGCAAACGACTGGGGTGGTACTCTTCCTGCAACAACGACATACCCTTGGCACAAATCGGATCGTTCGGATAATTCGTGCGGCTTTCTAGCCGGGTGATCACCCCATCGCGCACGTACGCCTTGATGCCACATTTGGGCACTTGATTGCACATGTCACAGTAGGTGTACGCAGACGTTTCCGCGCCCGCCATCGCAGGGGCGGCGAATGCTTGCTCGACTAGCGGCGATTCACTCGCGGCTTTGCCGCCCACCGCGGCGAGCGCCGCGGTGACTGCCGATAGTTGAAGAAAACGACGACGAGTCATCGAATGAAATAACGCGTGGCTCATGTAATTGACCTCCCCTTACGCTGGCTTGAGACGTGACAATTCCAGCGTTCGCTCAACACTGATTCAAATATCGAGCGCCAAAATAGACACGCGTTTAGATTAGCATGAAGCCATGTTCATCAGAACAGGTGATAACCCTGTCTCACCCCAGGTGAACACCTGGGGTAAAAAATAGAGACGTTCGCAAAACATGCAACGTCTCTATTTGACCGTCTGTAAATTGAAATGGAATGGGGTCTAGTACTTGGCAACCAACCGATGTTGCAACGCATAACGCACGAGATCGGCAACCGAATGCACGCCTAATTTGCTCATCAAATTCGTACGATGCCATTCGACTGTTTTGATGCTGAGCGATAGCGCCCCGGCGATTTGTTGGTTCGTCTGCCCGTCTACAATATGCTGGAGGATTTCGCGCTCGCGTGGAGTCAACGTGCTTTCCGGTGTTTGCTCTTTGGAGGGGTGACGCAGTTCCGCCATCGCCATGGTTGCGATGGACGGATACAAAAAGGTTTCGCCCTTGGCAACAGTGCGAATCGCGTTGATCAAATCGGTGCCCATCGCTTGCTTGAGCACAAAGCCGGCGGCGCCTTCTTGCAAAAGCGGCAAAACATATTCCTTGTCTTCATATTGCGTGAGAATGAGTACCTGCACCTGCGGGTATTGTTCGCGCAAAAGTCGCGTGGATTCAAAGCCGTCCATCACGGGCATGGCGATGTCCATGATGACGACATCGGGTTCCAGTTCTTGCACACGTTGCAACGCAATCGCGCCATTCGCCGCATCGCCCACCACGCGCACATCATCAAAACAACTCAAGAGCGCGCGCAATCCTTCGCGCAAAATGGCATGGTCGTCTACCAATAAAACACGGATCTTATTCATGATTCTCCTCGTGCCTGGGCATAGCCGTTCGAACGGTGATAGTCGTACCCTGCCCGGGCGCAGAGTGCAAACTAAACTCGCCGCCCAGAATGCTACACCGTTCTTGCATTCCTTGCAAACCCAGCCCTTTGCCCGAGTCGTCCGCGTCCGCAAGCGCATCCACATCAAAACCGCGCCCGTTATCCATAATTCGCAAAACGAGAAAACCATCTTCCTGGATCAAGTGAATCGTGACCTGGGTTGCCTGCGCATGACGAATGATATTGGTCATGCTCTCTTGCACGATCCGAAAACAACAGGTTTCCATTTCCGGCGGCAAGCGTCGTCCTTGAAGGTTCTCCTCAAATTTTAGTTCGATGCCAAGTGGTTTGAGGCGTTGCTCGCCGTACCACAAAATCGCCGGCATCAAACCGCGATGATCCAACAACGATGGACGCAGATCGGCAATCAAGCGATGAATACCTTGAAGCATCCCCACGGCGATGGCGCGCGCTGATTCGAGTTGCGCACGCGCTTTGTGCAAGTTGGAGTTGGCGACGAGATTCGCCGTATCCAAGCCCATCATCAACGCCGTCAAACTCTGGCTCGTCTCGTCGTGCAGTTCGCGCGCAATACGCATCCGCTCATCCTCTTGCGCGGAAATCATTTTGCGCAAAAGTTGCGCACGCGCTTGTTCCTGCTGGCGCAAGGATTCATACAAACGAGCGTTCACCACCGCGAGCGCCGCTTGTTCGGTCAATCCACGCAACAGGATCATTTCCTCGCTCGTCAAGTCGCGCGGCTCGAACGCATAAATGCTCAAAATGCCGATGAGATTGTCCTGGTGCAACAAGCTCGCGCACGCCATCGCGCGAATGTTGAGCGCGTTGAACAATCGAGTGTAGGGCAATTCGGGACCATTCGCCACGTCCGCCACCACAATCGGCGAGCCAATGCGAAACGCAAGCGCGTTGTACATCTCGTGCG
>CAZPIR010000191.1:4912-7428 GCA_964586085.1 uncultured Anaerolineaceae bacterium
AGACCATAATCGGCAACCAGGTCGAACTGATTGCGCGTCGGATCAAATAGACACAAACTAGAAGCGGGCGCATTCAATGCCAGCGCCGTCTCTTTGCAGATTTGTTGAACGACCTGAGCAAGTTCCAGGCGCGCATTGAGTCGTGCCGCCGCATCCGCCAACGCTTCAGCGCGATGCACCGAGGCACGCAGAGCTTGTTCCATCCGTTGTCGTTCGATCTCGCGTTGCTCTAGATTTTCGGTCATCTGGTCAAATGCGCGCGCGAGAACACTCAATTCTCCACTTTCGTACGTCATAGCGGTTCGCACATTCAAATCACCATCGGCGACACGCTTGGTTGCACGCAACAAGGTATTAATCCGACGCAAGATAAATAGATCGCCACCAACACGTCCGGCGGCGAGCGCCAAAATTCCTACGAGCGCCAAGGCGATCAAATTGCGTGACAAGCTTTGGTTGGATTCGGCGTACGCCATTGACGTCGGTAGTTCGATGTTGATGTACAAGTCTGCGTCGGTACCGGTCTGGATCGTTGCGAATGTGTGCAAGCGCAATACCCCGTCCGCATCCGTTGCTTCGACCCAACCTTCGTGGCGGCTTTGCATCGCTTCCCAGACCTCAACCTCTGGCGTTCGCTCTCCCAGCCATTGCTGTGAAGCCGTCGAGTGAACCAGGATAATGCCATTGCGATCAATCACTTGCAAAGAACTCCCCATCGGGAGATCTAAAAGATTAACTTGGCGATTAAGCCAGGTCAGGCTCAATCCTGCAAAGACCAAGCCCTGAACCTGACGATTCGCATCCAAGGTTGGGTATGCCAAGGTGATTACCGGATCACCTGTAATGCGACTGGCTTGGAATTCGCCAACGACAAACGCTCGTTCGCGTACAGTTCGTTGAAAATAATTGCGGTCGTACACATTGATGCGTGTTTCAGGAATGGGCAAGACGCTACAAAACATATCGCCCTGGGCATCAGTGGCGGCAAGGTTGGCGTACGAAGGATACTGGGACAACAAACTCGCAAAGATGGCGGTACAACCGGCACTATCATGCTCTTGCACCGCACTCACGCGGGCGAGAGAGGGCAATAATTGACGAGTCCCTTCCAAAAGTTGTTTGTACCATGCCGCCGAGGCGCGCGTCTGCTTGAGCAAGTTTTCACGCGCCTGCATCGTAGACAATTGCTGTTGCTGGGCAATCACAAAGCCAACCAGCACCATCGCCGGAAGAATCGCGAGGATGGTCAAAAGCAAAAGGCGCGGACGCAAACCGGACAGGAAAGAAAAAACAGGGCGAGACAATTGATTTTTCATTACTTTGCCAATCAGAGTATCAGACAATTGTAACCCACATTCGATTACTCTATCACGTTGATTATACTCTGGTTGCACTATGATTCCAAAGTTGCCGATCGCTAGAAGGGTTGACCAAACGCAAAGCCCACGTTCTCAAATGGATGGTCGAGGGGTTGAACAATGCCGCAGTCACCGAACGACTGGTGGTCAGTCTTTCGACGTTGAGATATCACATCCTGGCATTTGTCACCAAACGAATGCGCGCAGAGAGCACTTGTTCCTCGTACACCAACCACGCTAGACCACTGAGATATAACAAGCGCTGGATAATTCCTTGATCGAGATTGACAAGACTATTTCCTGCCATACCAAACAACCCTGAAAATCCGATCACCAGCAAAAAGAAAATCAAGCGCATCCCCCGTTCGCGCTTGTTCGCAGAGACAATGATTTGCCAAATAATGCCCAGAGTCATCCCCAGACCGGCAATCGTCGCAAATAAAGAATGCCAGTTCGCATCCCGAACAGAATAAGCCATAGACGCGTTAATCGGCGCGGTGCAGAAAATGCCGGTCATCAAAACTGACAAACCGTACACTGCGACGAAAAGCAAGAAATACCGGCGTGTGTCGCGGCGCACAAGATTGACGATGACGCCAAGAGTGAGCACAAACCCAAAACCGATAAACCCCGCTTGCATAATCCACTTGTATGCGTGCCCTTGCGAACCCAGGTCGCTGATGGTGTTGTGCGTCCAGTCATAGCCGGGCGGAGCAAACCTGTGAGCGATCACGATGACAATGGCAAAGTAAATGACGGCAATGAGAAAAAGCTTGGATTTCATTCTGTCTCACTTTTGGATCGCCTTACGCTCGCGCAAAATGTCTTGACCACCCAGATCAAAACCCCAGATACCCACGGTGCAAAAGGTGAGAGGACGCCTGCGATAAAACCCATAATTGTTACCGGAGCAACTGCCGGTGCTGCTAAAACGTTAGCCAGAATGCTCATCGGTGAAATCTGCCCAGAGATCGCCACGATGACGGGTGTACAGAAGATAGTGGCTGCCAACGGAGTTGCAGTCACTATCGCTAAAGCTCGTGGCATTTTCTTCGAGAATTTTTCGACAAGTATGGGTGCTAATAACAAGAGCCCAGCAGTTGCCAGAACAGAGAGTGCGAAACCCGGATCACGCACCTGCCAGGGATCAGCGACTAT
>CAZPIR010000192.1:0-7009 GCA_964586085.1 uncultured Anaerolineaceae bacterium
ACTATTGTTTTTCGGAGGAGGATGTAATGTCTCAAATGCCAATGGCACCAGATGTAAATGACAATGACAAACTTATGGCGGCACTTGCCTATTTTCTTCCAGTGCTTATGCCAGCTATCATTTTGCTGGTGGAGAGCATGAAGGTGCGTCCATATCAAAAATATCATGCCATCCAATCGTTAGGGCTTGCTGTTGCCGCATTATTTTATAGTGTGGTGGTGTGTGTATTGCTTGCGATTTGCGGTGGTATTGTCAGCGTGATGACTTTGGGTTTTGGTAGCATTCTGATTGGATGCTTGGGTATTTTATTTTTCGTGCCCGCGATCCCCAATATTTATTACGCCATCATTGCATATACACGCCTTCAGTATTTCGAGATTCCGGTTGTCACAAAGTTTATGATGCAACAGGGTTGGCTGACTCAACCCTAATCGGTAGACAACCCTGTGCCCCCTTTGGGTGTGATCTTTACCATGTTTTGGTCGTACATGGTTTCGGCGTACATGTTCGGTCAATTCTGGCGCACTGCACAGGGACAAGGTACTACACCGGCAACGATGTAAATTTGCCGAGTTCTACCAAATCGAATATACTTTTTGGCGAGGGTGCTCATTGAGCACCCTCGTCACGTATCTGGCGCCGGTGGAGTGAGTATGGAATTACGCGAATACATCCGTGTCGTGCGACGTTTTCTCTGGTTGATGATTGCTCTGCCAGTTATTGTTGGCATCGGCAGTTTGGCGTTGCGTCCCGCCGCCGCGCCGGTCTACACCGCGAGCGTGCGCTTTACGATTGGCATCAATGCCCTGCCCATGTCCCAGGTCACCGGCTTTGACCCGATCCTCACCTCGTTTCAAGCGTCCGAGTACGTGCGGGATGATTTCGTTGAGGTCATTCGCAGTGACATGTTTGCGGATGATGTGAATGCGTTGCTCGCCAAAGCCGGCGCGAGCGACATTAAAATTGGCAAGGGCAACCTTGGCGCGGCAATTGAAAAGCAACGTCGCTTGATGTCGTTGAGCATTTCCTGGGGCAATGCCGAGCAAGCGCAAAAAATTGCCGACGCGGCAGTCAAGAATCTTGCGGAGAACAATGCCAAATATTTCGCGCAACTCGGTGCGGCGGGCGCATCGGTCACGGTGATTGACAAGCCGGTCGCGTCGCGGGTGGGCGCATCTCTGCGCGACCAACTCGATATTCCGATTCGGGTCGCACTCGCGTTCCTCGCCGCGATTGCGCTCGCGTTCATCCTCGATTATCTCGACACTTCGATTCGCGATCCGCGCGATGTTGAATCGCTCGGCATTCGCGTGCTCGGTGAAATTCCACCGGGCAAGTAGACATACCTGTTTTTTCTCACTTGTGGTAAAATGCCAGCAACGTTCCGTTAGGAGAAAGTAATGCAATTGCAACAGTACGCGCGCGTATTTCTCAAACGCGGTTGGATTATTCTGTTGCTCGCGATCATTGCCGCGGGCAGTGCGTATGTTTTCAGCAAAGTCCAACAACCTATTTACAAATCCACCGTGACGCTGAGTGCCGTCCCGTCGCGTCCAGCCGACTGGGGTCAAAGCCAGGCGATCAAAAATTTACTGCGGCTCTACGTCGAGCAAATGCAGTCGCCCTCGCTCACGCAACCGGTGATTGACAAACTGCAACTGGATGTGTCGCCGGACAAGTTCAACAGCCAGGTCAATTTTAGCGCGGACGAAGCCACGCTGAAAATTTCGATTGAGGCGCGGCATCCCAAACCCGAAATCGCCGCCAAGATGGCGCAGACGCTCGCCGAAACTTTTGTGTCGTACAGTAATCAGGCGAACTTGCAAATTGATCAACGCGACCGCATCCTGGTCAGCATTTTGCGCAACGCGACCTCGCCGGATATTTATTCGCCCAAGACTTCGATCAACGTGATTGCCGGCGCGGTGCTCGGCGCACTCATCGGCGTGTTGATCGTGCTCGCGCTCGAATGGCTCGAGTCGGACATTGTGCGCACGACGGAAGATGTCGAGCGTTATGTCGGCGTGACCGTGCTCGGCGCGATTCCGACGATTGGCGAAAAAGAAACGACCGGCAAACCGGCGCGACCGGTGGCTTTGTCCCCATCGCAAAAAACGTGTCCGCATTGCGGCAACCCAATTTAATTTCCGACTGTTCTGGAGCAAACATGCCCGAAGATCGTTCTTTATCCTTGATTACCCTGGTTAATCCGCGCTCGCCGATTAGCGAAGCGTACCGCACACTCCGCACGAACCTGGAATTTACTTCGCTCGACAAACCGATTACTTCGATGGTGGTCACGTCTGCCGCGCCGGAGGAAGGCAAGTCCACGACGCTCGCGAATCTCGCGGTGACGATGGCACAAGCCGGCAAGCGTGTGATTTTGGTGGACTGCGATTTGCGGCGTCCGTCTCTGCATCGCATGTTCGATGCCAAAAATGCGCCGGGTTTTACCGACATGATGCGCGACGATGCGTTGATGAAAAATCCGCCGCTCCAGGAAACGAAAATTTCCGGCTTGCGTTTGCTCGCGAGCGGCACGCTTCCGCCGAACCCTTCCGAACTGCTTGCGTCGCGCCGGATGAACGATGCGATTACGGCTCTGCAACAACACGCCGACGTGATTCTGTTTGATGCGCCGCCGATTATTGCAGTGACCGATGCGGCGGTGCTCGCATCCAAAGTGGACGCCGTGCTCCTCGTGTTGAGTGCAGGCAAGACCAAACGCGAACACGCGCGCAAAGCGAAGGCGTTACTTGATAAAGTGAATGCGCGTCTCATTGGCACGGTACTGAACAATGTCAAGGGCGAAGCCAGCATGTATCAGTACTATTCGAGTGAGGAGAAGGCGGCGTGAAAGGATTAATTCTTTCCGGCGGCAAAGGTACGCGCATGCGCCCGTTCACGTACACCGGCGCAAAACAACTCGTGCCGGTCGCCAACAAGCCCGTGCTGTTTTACGCGGTTGAAGATTTGGTCGAAGCCGGCATCACCGATATTGGCATCGTCGTCGGCGACACCGGCGATCAGGTGCGTGAAGCGGTCGGCGATGGTTCGCGTTTCGGCGCGCGCGTTGTGTACATTCAACAGGATGCGCCACGCGGCATTGCACACGGCATCAAGATCGCGCGCGATTTTATCGGCGACGACAAGTTCGTTTTGTTCCTCGGCGATAATTTTATTCGCGATGGCATCGTGTCCCAGGTCGCCGCGTTCCGCGACAATCCGATGAACGCGCAAATCATTCTCTACAAAATGGACGACCCCAGCTCGCTCGGCGTGGCGGTGTTGGACGAGCAAGGTCGCGTGACACGTCTGGTTGAAAAACCCAAGCAATTTGTTTCGCCGTTTGCCGTCATCGGCATTTACATGTTCGACCAAAATGTGTTTGAAGCCGTCAACTCGATCAAGCCCTCGGCACGCGGCGAACTCGAAATCACGGACACGATTCAGTGGCTGGTTGATCGCGGACTCGATGTGCGCGCGCATCTGCTAGACGGATGGTGGATTGACACGGGCAAAGTTTCGGATATTCTGGAAGCGAACCGGCTCGTGCTTGACATTCTCGAATCGCGCAACTTGGGTCAGGTGGATGCGGCGTCGTCCATCGAAGGGCGCGTCGAAATTGGTGCGGGCGCGGTGGTCATCAACAGCACGATTCGTGGTCCGGCAATTATCGGCGAGCGCACGCGCATCGAGAATGCGTTCGTCGGTCCGTACACGTCGATCTATCACGATTGCGCAATCACACATTGTGAAATTGAACATAGCGTTGTGCTTGAACACAGCCAAATCACGGATGCGCCCGCGCGCATCGCCGATAGTCTCATCGGACGTAACACGCAGGTTGTCCGCGCGAATGGTCGCACCAAGACTTTGACGTTGATGATCGGCGACTATAGCAAAGTGGGAATCTTGTAAGCCCGAAAGGAGTCAGCATGGGCAGTTCACAGATTCAGTACCCGGAAATGTTTGCGGCGTTAGGTCGTTATGTGGCGAAACTGGGCATTTCGAACGTGTGCGTGATGGAATTCGAGAACGGCGTGATTATTACCGGCTCGGTCTTGTATGAAACCGGCGAATCGTTCAACCGTCGTGTGGAGACCAAGGTCTTGTCCTACGATGATTTGAAGCGATTAGTAAAGGAGCGCTAACATGCAACGCACCATGCGCGGCGAAATTACTTTGCCGTATTCCGAGATCATGCGCGTGATTGGGATGTTCATTGATCGCAGTAACCTGTCCGAAGTACGCGTGCTCGAAACGGACGAAGGTCTCATCTTGCAGGGGTTGGTGATGACCGGCGAGCGGCAGGGTGAGCGCGACACGTATCAATTGACGACCCAGGAAATTTGGGATTTACTGCGCGATGCGCGTTCGGGTCGCGCCAAACGAATGTAGCGGGAGAAAGAATGCAGAATATTTTGGTGACGGGTGGCGCGGGTTTTATCGGTTCGAACTTTGCGCGGTACATGCTCAAAAAATATCCGGCGTATCGCATTGTCGTTTACGACAAGCTGACGTATGCCGGCAATCTGGACAATTTGCGCGACCTGGAAGCGAACCCGCATTACGCGTTCGCGCGCGGCGACATTTGCGATGCGACTGCCGTCGAAGGCGCGGTGCGCGCGCACGCGATTGACACGATCATCAACTTTGCCGCCGAAACGCACGTGGACCGCTCGATCATGGATCCGGATGCGTTTATTCAAACCGACGTGTATGGCACGTACGTCTTGCTCGAAGCCGCCAAGAAATTTGGCTTGCGTTATCATCAGGTCGGTACCGACGAAGTGTATGGCTGGGTTGCGGAAGGGTCATCGAAAGAGGATGACCGCTTACTGCCGCGCAGTCCGTACTCGGCATCCAAAGCCGGCGCAGACTTGCTCATCTATGCGTACAACGTGACGTATGGCGTGCCGGTTACGCTCACGCGCGGCGCGAACAACATCGGACCGTACCAATATCCGGAAAAAGCCGTGCCGCTGTTCGTGACGAACGCGATTGATAATTTGCCGATTCCGTTGTACGGCGACGGCAAGCAAATGCGCGATTATCAATTCGTGCTCGATCATTGCGAAGCGATTGATCTGGTCGCGCATCACGGCACGCTTGGTGAAGTGTACAATGTGGGCACCGGCATCGAAACACACAACATTGACATGGCGCGTTTGATTTTGAAACTGCTCGGCAAACCCGAATCGCTCATTCAACACGTGCCCGACCGTCCGGGACATGACCGCCGTTATGCGCTCGATGTGAGCAAACTGCGCGCGCTCGGTTGGCAACCGACGCACAACTTTGAACAAGGTCTCGAAAAGACGGTCAAGTGGTACGTCGAAAATGAGTGGTGGTGGCGCAAGATCAAGACGGGTGAATACCGCGAGTATTACAAAAAGATGTACGAAGAACGGAAATAGTATTCAGTAGACAACTCAAGCCAAGCGTCTTGCAACGCTTGGCTTTTTGATTTGGGAAAATTCGTCCATTGACCCGGTGTGTCAAAGCGTGTTAGAATTTGGTCGTGCTATTTGAAAGGTGGTACGTATGAAAACACACCCCGTTCGAGCAATCCATTTAGCGATTTTGTTTGCGACGCTCATCGCTTTGCTCGCCTACTCGCTCAATCCCGCCGCACATACCGCGCATGCGCGCCCGCCGGCAACGTTGGGTAATCCATGTGCGTACGATCCGAATAACCTGTTTACGAATGGGATGATGCATTATCCCGGTGTGAGTAGTGTGTATGGTACAGTCGCTCAGAGCTGGACGCCATTTATTTTTTCCGGTGATCCGCCCAATTTCAACGTGGTCAACAACGAAGGGATTGACGATTCTCCAGGTACGTCGCAACAAATTTACGAAGTCAACACGTTTGATGCCGGGATTCAACAGACCGTCAATAATTTGCAAGTCGGCACAAACTATTGGATTCGCTGGGGATACAGTCTTGCCGCCAAATCGTACGGTGGACCCAATGTGCGTGTGGACACGATCGGTCGTCAGTTCGGCGTCAATCCGTACGGCGGCACTGATCCGCACGATGCGCGTGTGATCTGGGGACCGGTTGAATGGAACGGCATTGGTGCAACCAACTTGCCTAGTATGGTTATCGTGTTCACCGCGCGCGCGACGAGTGCGACCATGTTCTTGCGCGCGATTGCACCGCAAAACGATGGCGGTGAAAATCGCGTGTGGATGGATGCGTTGTGTATGGAAGCACGCAATGATCTCACCCCTTCACCGGTGCCGCTGCCGCTCACCTCGCCCACACCCAGCACCAATTTTTTGCCGCTCGTCCAGGTCTCGCCGGTTGAGGTGGGGTGCACCGCGCCGAGTGTGCTCACCAACATTGAGGTCGGCGCGCAACCCAAAGGTATTGCAACTGACCCTGGGACGAATCGCGTGTTTGTTGGACTGTTTGGCAGTTCGAGTGTCGCAGTCGTGAACGCGGCGACGAATCAACTCGCCGCAACCTGGGGCACAAACAACAACGGACACACGAACGGCGTCGCCGTAACGAACAATCGTCTGTACGTCGCTCTGCGCGACACGAGTACGGTTGCTGTGCTCGATATGAATTTGGGTAGTGTGTTGACGAGTAAATCGGTCGGTGCAGAACCCTGGGGTGTGGGCGCATCGAACAACCTGGTCTGGGTTGCGAATTTTTCCGGCAACTCGATCAGCACGCTCGATGCGACGACGAACACGCTTGTCAAAACCCTCGGCGTACCAAGTTCGCCTGCAATGGTTGCGCCTGCTGGCACACATGCGTTTGTGGGTTTACTAGGTGGCGGCATCGTGGACGTGGACAGCGCGGGCAATCAACTGCACAGTTGGGGCTTTGATGGTTTTACTTTTGGTGTTGCGTTCAACTCGTCCGCCAATCGTTTGTACGCGGCGAGTCGTGACACGAACAAATTGGCGATTGTGAATGCCAGCACCGGCGCAACAGTGACGAGCGTCACATTATCCGAAACGCCGTACGCGCTTGCGTACAATTCAAGCA
>CAZPIR010000192.1:7019-7415 GCA_964586085.1 uncultured Anaerolineaceae bacterium
CGACGCGCAGCGTGCGGATCGGCAGGGACGAGAAGACGGCGGCCGAGACGGCTATGCGCTCGACGAGGTGCTGCGGATTGCCGAGTATCTCGAGAGCCGCGACGCCCTTCCAGACCTGCTTGCTGGCCGAGACGGCGTACGCGCTGGCATACAATGCAAGCACGAATCATTTGGACGTTGTGCTTGCCGATGTGAACCAGGTCAACGTTCGCGATGGCACGACGCTTGCCGACCTGGGAACGCTGAACATAGGTGTGCAAGGCGCGGATGGCGGCGATGGCATCGCGGTGATGAACAATCGTGTCTATGTCTCAAACAACTCTGCCGGCACAATAACGGTCATTCGAGATGCGTGCCCATAAAAAAACCGTCCAGGTTTTCGAGAAAACCTGGACG
>CAZPIR010000193.1:0-7370 GCA_964586085.1 uncultured Anaerolineaceae bacterium
AAGGGTTATGTTGGCAAGGATTACGATGTCACCCTCGTCAATCCTAAAACCGACAACAAATCGGACAACTGGAATGGCTTTGGCGTCATGTTTCGCGCCGACAGTGGTGGCTCAAACGGCTATATGTTTGAGGTCGAGCGGAAAGATGATGACCGACCGCCGCAAATGTATTTTAGCAAATGGGTGGACGGCAAACAATATAAATTGCGCGATACCATCGTCAACGTGTCGGAACATTTCGATTGGAAAAATGCCGGCAACATGCAAGTCTCGGTACGCGGCGACACGATGACTGCGTACATGGGCGGCAAGCAAATCGCGCAAACGCGCGATGGCACATTTACCCAGGGTCAGGTCGGCATTGCCTCCAATGCCGGCTCTAAACTATACGTGGATGGATTTAGCGTGGTACCCAAATAATCACGCGCCAGATTATCAGCAGAAGGATCGTCATGACAACCGAAAAGAGATTGCCTTCGTACGTGATTCGTATCGTGTATGACATTATTGCCGAAGAAACACCTAACCGCGCCTCGCATCGTCGCGTGTTCGAGCTTGCCAACCTGCTTCGCTACGCCGACGATCCGCCGCCCTTTGACAATTCGCCCTCAATCACCTTGCGCGAGTATGAAAAAGTGATCGGCGTTGTCTGGCAGGTGTTCGACGAAGTGCAGGCGCGCGATATTTTGCGCCGCACCGCGCAACGCGGATTTGAAAATTTGACGCGCAGTGGCACACTCGCCTACACCCAGTTTTTGCGCGCGTTCGATTCGCTCGGCACCAAGCAGGAACGCGTCGCGTTGGCAATGCGAAAACTGACCGACGAAATGTCGCGCGCGCTTGGCAATCATCACGAGTTTCATCGCGAGGGCAATGATTTTATTTTGGATATTCACGATTGCCCGTACTGCGCCGGCTTGCTCGATCATCCACCCGCCTCAACCGATGCGCGCTTTTGTTATTCGCCGGTCGCTTTTTACGAAGCCGCGGTGACCTGGGCAAGCGGTGACCGGCACACCGTTCAAGAAACCCAGTGCCGCGTTTTTACCAAACAAGATTTTTGCCGATTCAAGATTTTCTGGAATGTCGGTCTAAAAAACAAAGTCTAAAACAAGGAGGAACTTTGACTATCAATGCGCTGATCTCTGGCGCAGATGTGCTCTTGGGTTTGGTCTTTACGATACTTGTCCTGCGCCAATACCTTGCGCGCCGGAAAACATATCAACTCACCTGGTCAATCGCGCTCGCGCTCTGGACAGTTGCCGTGACGGCTGAACTCGTCGCCACACTTTTCGGCTGGTCTGCCTGGACGTATCGCGCGTACTATGCGGCGGGCGCATTGCTCGTTTCGGCATGGCTCGGCATGGGCACGCTCTATCTCATTCTTCCCAAACCTCGTGCCGATGTGATTCAGGGTGTGCTCGCCGTTTTTTCTTTGCTCGGCGTCATTCTCATCGCGGGTTGGCACATTACGCCGGAACAATTGCAAACCAGCGCGGGACAATTTTTACCCTTGCGCGTCTTTCCCTTTTTCCCGGTGCAACTCGTACTGATCCTGCTCAACACGTTCGGCACGCTCGCCTTTGCCGGCGGCGGATTGTGGTCGGCGTTCAGATTTGCACGGCATCGCGCGATGATGGAACGCGCAATTGCGACCGGTCTCATCGGCATTGGCGGTTTGATTGCGGCAACCGCGCACAGTCTTGGCGTGCTCGGCGGCATCGAACTATTTCGCATCAGCGAACTCGCCGCGCTCGGATTTATCTTTGCCGGCTATTTGCTTAGCAATGCGGTTCCCAAACAGGTCACGCGCCCGGCGACACCTGCCGCCGGATAAAAAAATCGGGACGAGTAAATTGGCTCGTCCCGATTTTTTTATTTTGGCAGAGTGAACCAGAAACACGCCCCGTGTCCTGGGTCGCTTGTCACGCCGATTTCGCCACCATGTGCGACAACCAATTGTTTGGCAATTGCCAGACCTAACCCCGCGCCGCCGCCCGCGCGCGAACGCGATTTGTCGCCGCGCCAGAAACGCTCGAACACGCGCGGCAAATCGTCCGGCGCGATTCCAGGTCCGGTGTCGGTTACGCTTACCTTGACCGCATTCGCTTCGAGCGCGCACGCAACGGTCACTATGCCGTTTTCAGGTGTGTGCCGTAACGCATTGCCGATCAGGTTGCGCAAAACCTGTTCGATGCGATGGTCGTCCAGGTTCACCGGCGGCAACGCCGCCACGCAATTGGATTCGAGTGTGATGTTTTTTTCGGCGGCATGAAGCGCAAAGGCTGACACCGTTTTTCCGATTAACGCACCCAGGTCGGACCACGCGCAATGAATTTGCAATTGCCCGGCGTCGGCAAGCGCAAGTTCGCGTAAATCGTCCACGAGGCGTGCGAGCAAAAGTGTTTCTTCGTGCAGAGATTCGAGTTGCTCGTTCGTCGTCGGGAATACACCGTCCATCATCCCTTCGAGTTGCCCGCGCATCACGCCTAACGGTGTTCGTAATTCGTGCGCGATGTCTGCAATCATGTTGCGCCGCGCCGTTTCCGAACGCGCCAAACTGTCCGCCATTGCGTTGAACGCGCGACTCACCTGTCCAATTTCATCCGTCCCGGGTTTGGCGACGTGCGCGGTAAAATCGCCGGTCGCAATCTTGTGCGCCGCCGCCGCAAGCGCTTTAAGCGGCGACGTAATTTGATAAACCAGCCCAACGCCGAGCACAAACGCAATCAACCCTCCCACAATGCCAGCGACGAGGATCGAGATATTCACGCGCATCAAAAATTCCTGTTGTTGTGAGTCCAACATCGGCGATGTCGCCGGCGCAATCAGAGTGCCAATCGTTTGTTCATCAACCTGGATTGGAATGCCCTGCGCAAGTTGTGCCGCCGTGATGCGCTGTCCCTGGTTCGCGCCGGCAATCAACACGCCATTTGTGTCGGCAAGTTGCAGGGATGCGCTGTTCATCATCCCCGGCATCGTGCGTCGCCCAGCCATCATCGAACTTGTGCGCGTGTCGAAATAATTTTCGACACCCTGCCAACTATGTTGCGCCGCATAGTACGCGCTCAGTTCTTGCGCGATCTGGGACGAGGGCGCCATGCCGCCGCGAAACATGTACGCGCGCACCTCGTTCGTCGTCGTCTGGTTGGCGATGATGAACACGACCACAATCATCGTCAGCACAATTACGCCGAACGCGCCCAGCAAGCGAAAGAACAGGCGGTTGGGAATCACGCTTCCTCCGCAAACTTGTACCCGATCCCGAACACGGTCAAGATGTAATGCGGGTCTTTGGGGTCGCGTTCAATTTTTTGGCGCAAGTTTTTTACGTGCGCGTCAATGGTGCGTTCGTAGCCATCAAACGTTTCGCCGAGCGCCGTGTCGAGCAGTTGCAGACGCGTGAACGCGCGCCCGGGATTTTGCATCAAAGTCGCGAGCAGATTGAATTCGGTCGGCGTGAGGTCAAGCTCGCGATTTTTAATGTGCGCCGTATGCCGATCCAGGTCGAGCGTCAGCTCACCCACGACGAGCGTTGGTGCGCGCATCGGCTCGCCCTCGGCGCGACGCAGAACCGCGCGCACACGCGCAACCACTTCGCGCGGGCTGAATGGCTTGGCGATGTAGTCATCCGCGCCCAGTTCCAAACCAATCAAGCGGTCCGTTTCCTCGGCACGCGCCGTCACCATAATCACCGGCACATTCGATTCCTTGCGCATCGCGCGGCACACATCCAGCCCATCCAAGCCGGGCAAATTCAAATCGAGCAACACGAGCGACGGTTTTTCATAACGAAACACGGTCAACGCGTGCGCACCATCGAATGCCGTGATGACCGTATAGCCGGCTTGTTCCAGGTAGCCCTTGAGAATCGCCACCAGTTTTTTTTCGTCTTCGACCACCAGAATTTTTTTGCTCATTGCAACTCTCGTGCGAGTATAACACCCAGTTGTGAAAAAGGTGTGAAGAAATGCCGGACGGGATTTGAGAACGTCAAAACGGTTCGATGAAAGCGGGCGGAATCCCGGAGGCAAGAAAATGCGACGGCTCCGGCGAATGAAAAACAATGCCGGCGCGCCAGGCTTGGCGCGCACGAATTGTCAAAATGACCGGCGCATCGGTGCGACGCGAGCCAACCTGGCTCGCCCGTTCGCGCGTCGCCGAAAGATGCACGTACTGTCGCGTGCGTGGCTCTAAACCTTTAGCGCGAATACTGGACAAGGCATGGGGATGCGTGCCATGGTACAAAATTTCCGGCGGCTCGACGGCGGGATATTCAATGGTCGCCACGCGTCCGCGCGAGTGTCCATAAGTGGCGCGAATTTGCGCGTCACGAATTTCAAATCGTTGTGGCTGGCTCGATACAACGGCGGCGCGTAGCTCATCGAGCGACGCACCGGTCCGCTCGCGCACGAGCGCGGCGAACTCGTCGAGTGGGGCGAACCCTTCGCCATCAAGCGTCAAACCAAAATCACGCGCGCGATGGCGCAAGACGAGCGACATGAATTTGGAAAGGCGTGTCGCGTTCATTTTTCTTCAGCCGGTTTTTTGCTCCCAATTTCGACAAACTGCAATTGCACCTGATAACGTTTGCCATCAATTTCGATTTTGCCCTGACCATGAAAACCGCGACTGCCGGTTTTGAAATCTTTGGCATTCGCGGTCATCGTGCCAATGACCTTGCCTTCATCCGTTTTTAACTCTGCGATAATCACCATTTGATTTTTCTCCTCTCACTTGAACTGCCAAGAGTATAGCACAAGAATCGTCGCCACAAAAAAAGAGCGCACGCACGTGCGCCCTTGATTTCGGCTGGTATGTTTTCGACTTTACTCCGCCAACTCTTCAATCAGAAATTTCAGATTCAATCCCTCGACGCCGAGCCGTGTGCGATCAATGACCGGCAAATTGCTTCCAGGCATACACCAGTTTTTTCTTATCCGTCTCGGTGAGATTGGTGATTTCGGGCTCGAGTAATTCAATAAATTTTACGTATTCTTTGTTTTGCCACGCTATCTGCGCTTGGGCTTTGAGTCTGTCAATCCGACGTTCTTCAGAATCCTTTTTGTTTTGTACCTCATCGTTCTCCCATTCCTTTTCCCATCGTCTCCAATCCTCTGCAATACAGGGTTCGATTCTTGACCAGACGGATAAATCTCCTGCCAGAATCGGAGTGCAATGTTGTTTCAACATCATTGCCCACCACTTTGCTTTGCTTTGATAAGCATATGGTTGAAACCGATAATCTTCAAACTCGGATTTTGATTTCGGATTCAAACAACTCATTATCTGCGCTAGGTTGAATCCATATCTAGCTTTCAAGACAGCGAGGGGACTGGGCAGAAGTGGTCTAATGCCAACGATTATTTCGCCCCACTCATCATAAATGCCGACTTGACAATCCTGCCGTTCGTAGGCGATAAAATATTCGCTATTTTGGTTGGAAACCGAAAATCCAAAATCGGAAATCAAAAAAGCAAAAACATCTTTGGCTATTTCGCGAAATGATTGTGGTGGAATATGGTCTGAATTTTTCACTATTGCTTGTCCCCCGATTGAATCGCGTAGATGATGATGGCGAAATGCCAATCTCAAAAACCCGCCAACTCCTCAATCAAAAACCTGGGATTCAACCCCTCGACGCCGAGGCGTGAGCGCGCGAGTTCGTCCACCGAATCGCGCAAGCCGATTGACCACATCGCTTGCAAGTACGTGCCCGCCTCGCGCGTTTCGTACCAACCCTCGCCAAATTTGTTGAGCAAGAGATTTGCCAACTGTCGCTCAAACACCCACGCGCGCAAATAACCTGCGACGTAAAACGCATCGTCCACATCGGCGAGATAACGTTCGGGCGCAATCTTGATGTGCAGGGCGTCACCTAGGATTTGCGCGTAGGCGTCGGCTACACCGCGCGGACCTTCATCGTGCAAAATCAATTCGTACTGCAACTTGGACACATATCGTCGCAGTAACCACAGTTTGTTGAACAGCGCGACGCGCCGATATTTTTCCGCCTCGCGCATCGGCACGCGCAGAACATCCACGAGCCAGCGCGGATTTTGCGTGAGGTGCTCGAACAAGAACGCGAACGTCTCGCTCACAGCTTCATCGCCGACGCGCCGAAACGCGAATGGCAGGTTCGCATCGAAATGTGTGAAATGTTCGGCGTGCCCGGCTTCGTGAAAGAACGCGCGATAATCGTTGTGTCCGCCGATGGGCTTGATGACGAGATACACTTCGTCGGGCACGCGCACGGGCGAGCAAAACGCGCGCGACGATTTGAGCGGGCGCGCATCCGTGTCCAGGTTCAATCCAGGTGTGGACGCGAGTTCGAGTCCGAGCGCGGCGACGGTGTACTTGAACACGCGCACGAGTTCGGACGAGGGAAAATGGTCATCGAATTCGGGCGCGCGGAGGACGAGCGCGACATCGCTCGTGTCCGCGTGTTTGCGCGGCACGCCAATTGCGCCGAGTTTGGCATCGAGTTCGCGCTCGAAAATAGTTTCGGTTGCATCGAGCAGAGGAGCGATCAGTTTGGCGAACGCGTGCAAATCCCAGCCGCGCAATGTTTCGATCATCGCACGATAATTGGCAAACCCAAAGCGTTTGGCAAGGTCGTGCTGGGTCGTGATGCGTTCGAGGCGTTGCGGATTTTGTTTGACCATCACCGCGATTTGGCGCGCGTGCAAATCGTGGCGTTTCTCCCAATCACTTTCACGCAACAATGCTGTGCGAACGCTGCGGTACGGAATTTGTTTGTCGCGCCACGCGACAGTCGCTTGCAGTTCGGCGTTCGTGATTTGCTCGCTCAACTCTTTGGTTGTGTTGCCGATGAAACCGCGCACGGCAAAATCGGCGAGGTGGCGTGTGGCTTTGTCATCGCCGCGTTGCAATGCCGCGACGTGTTCGCGCACGGTCGTCTCGGCGAACAAATCGGCGTAGCGTTCGTAAATCGCCTTGAGTTCAAATTTATCTTTGAGTCCCGCGCCGACGAAATAATTTTCACGCGCGAGGTCACGCCGAAATAATTCGGCGCGTTCGGTAAAGGCGGTCTCGCTCATACGGCGGCGAGATGGTCGAGCAATTCTTTGATGACGAGCGTGATTTGCGGATGCGAGGTTTCGAGTTGCGCGACCGAATCGTTGAGCCGTTTACCGAGCGGTGTGGTGTCCGCACTCTTGAGTGCGACCTCGATGTCTTTCTTGAGATGCTCGAGCGTTTGGCGTGATTCTGCATCCACACCGGTCGTGCGTTCCAATTCATCGTGCAATTGTTGCAAAAGTTCGTGGAGCCGAGTCTGCGAATCGTTCATGGTCAACTCCTTGGTTGATAGTGGCGATTAAATGATTGTTGTGCCGATGAGTAACAGC
>CAZPIR010000194.1:0-7333 GCA_964586085.1 uncultured Anaerolineaceae bacterium
CCAATCACTTCGCTCACATCGGCGAGTTGAATCGTTTCGATTTTTTTTCGATCGGCAACTGCCAGCGCGATCATGTCGGTCAAATAATATTCGTTGTTCGCGCCGATGGGTTGCAAATCGAGAATGCGTTTCCACAACCAGTCCGCATCGAAACAGTAGACGCCGCAGTTTAATTCGCGAATCGCCAGTTGTTCCGGCGTCGCCACCTTTTCCTCGACGATGCCATTGACGTTGCCATTCGCCTCGCGCACGACACGACCAAAGCCCATCGAATCATTGGCGACGACCGTAATCATTGTGATTGCCGGACGTTGGCTCGCGTGCAAGGCGATGAGTTTGCGGAGGGTCTCGATTTGCAACAAGGGCATATCGGCATACGACACGAACACCGCGTCCGTTTTGCCGATGAGCGTCTCGCGTGTGACCATGACCGCATGACCGGTGCCACGTTGCTCGGTTTGACGAACGAATTGCAAATTGCGAATTGCCAATTGCGAATTGTCAATCGCCAATTTTACTTGATCGCCGCCGTGACCGATGACGATGGCGGTCTCCTGGCAATTCAACGCATGCGCCGAGTCGAGTGCGTACTGAATCAAGGTCTTGCCGGCGACCTGGTGCAACACCTTGGGCAAATCCGATTTCATCCGTGTGCCTTGTCCGGCGGCAAGGATGACTGAGGCGAGGTTCATGATCCACTCCGTTTGACTGAGGACGCAAGCCCGACCCATTTGTCATCCGTCCTCCGTCTTTCGTCATTTTATTTTTACGTCAGCAACTTTTGTATCATTCACAAACAATGTCGCTGGACCGGGCGCGGCGTTACCAAGTTGCAAATCAAATAACGTGCACAGCCCACGTTCCTCAATTGGGATTGTAATCGCTTTGTCGGCTAACACAAAATCGCGTTGGGTTGCATCGCGCAGGCGAATGACCGCGCGGTGCGATTTTTCGCCGTCGCCTGCGCCACGCCAAAAGAGCGAGAGCGCAAACGATTCACCCGGTTTGATTTCGTCCGGTGTCAGCGTGAATCCGAGCAAACGCGCATTCGGCGCAACCGTCGCATCGAGTTTTTGGTCGGGTTCGAGGTGCTCGTACAGATTGCCTTGCGATTCGCCCGCGCGCGTCGTGCCGAGCGCGATTGGCTCGCCCAATGCTTGCATCGTCCGGGGATTGTACGCTTCAACGGTGATGCGATAATCGCCGGTGGGCGCGCACGGATTTAGCCCGACGAAAAATTTTTCGACGACGACATCGCCCGCGCTCATTTGTATTGTCGCATAACTGTTGTTGCCAAGCCACTTGTCGTCCTGCGCCCACACGCGCTCGCGCGCATCGCGCACCTTGATCGAAAACGAATAATCCTCGTTCATCGGCGCGAGCGCATTCAAAAACAAGGTCGCGGCGAGATTGCGTTCACCGGGTCCATCGGCTTCGAGCGTATAGCCCAGCAAGGCGATTTGATTTTCCCAGGTCGCATTCGCGCGCGTCTTGGCTTGTACGTACGCGCTTCCCCGCGATAACGCGGCGAGTGGGTCGCGCGCATCCGGTAAATTTTTCGCGGGCACGCGATACGCAATCGCAACCGTCTGTCCCAGCGATCCGACGATCTCTTCGCGCGTTGCGAGTGCGCCGAGTCGTTCGCCGAACGTCGCCGCTTTTTTCGCTTGCTCCATCGGAAAAATCATCACGGCATCTTTGCCGCTTGCACTGCTCGGCAGAACCAGCGAGTCGCGTGTCTCGTACGCTTTGGGCGGCGCAACGCGCGTGATGATCTGCATTGTGCCAAAGCGCGCCCACAGCGGTGCGATGTACGATTGGGTCGTCGCCGAATTTTTGACGATCCAGGTTGCGGTGTCGGCGATGTGACCATCGAACGCATAGTACGTCGCGGGCGATTCGCCGAACGCGATGAAATAATCGCGGTACGCGAGCGTCGTGCTCGCGACGACGATCAGACCCAGGACGACGATGCTCGCGCGGCGCAAGATCGGTTGACGCAACCGTTCCCAGATCGCGAACGCGCCCCACGCCGGAATCATCATCACGGCAGGCATCGCGGGCAGGGGCCGGATGAACGCAGGCACATCGTCGGAAAAAATTGTGACGAGCAAAAACACGGCGAGCCAGGACGCGATGAGCACCGCGCGCAAGCGCGTTTCGCGTGGCGTGCGCGGCGCGATGAGCGCGGTGAGCAAAGCGAGTACGCCGACCACAAACAATCCGGCGACGACCGGATCGAACACCGGACGATTCGCGACGTTACGGTACACTTGCGCGTCGCCCTGGATGAAAAACATTTGCGCGGTTGCGAGCGTGTGCCGCCACAATGTGCCGGGCAAATCGCCCTTGTTCACGTTCGCATCGAACACGGACAGGTACGCCGAGTGCGCGATGAAATCGTCGAGGTGCGTGGCAAAGTGAATGCCGAGCGGCAGAAAAATAATCAGCGCGACGATGCCGGTGATGACAAGTCCTTGGATGTACGCGCGCCAATTTTTGTGATCCGACCACGCGGCGTATGCAGTGACGACGACGAGCGCAATCGGAAGCAAGCGCGGGCTAAGATACGTGTACACCGCGAGCGAGGCGCACACACCCGCCATCGCAAAATCGCGCCAACGAAAGTTGTGCAAGCCGCGCCAGAAAAACCACAGCGTCAAGGTCGTGAGCGGCACGGAGAGAATCACGCGCAAGCCATAGCGACTGTAGAAAATGTGCCACACGGAAATCGCGGCGAACAAGGCGGCGAGCGCGCCGACGCCGGTCGAGCGAAACAAATCGCGCGCGCAACCAAACACGATGCCGATTGTTGCAATGCCGATGAGCGCGGACGTGAGGCGAAGCGCGAATGCCGTTTCGCCGAACAACGCGACGCTCACCGTGTTTAAATAAAAATAGAGCGGCTCGCGTCCCTGGTTCGCGGAAAAGAAAATCGAAAATTGTCCGCGCAGAACATTGACGAGATCAATCAGATTGTACCCTTCGTCGTTGTTCATTCCCGGCGGAATCGCGTCGAGGCGATAGAGCCGGAAGAATGCGGCGACGATGAGCAGAGCGATCAGAATTACTAGGTTAAATCTGAATGGGAGAATGGGAGAATGGGAGAATTCTCTCCCCCTCTCCCGTTCACCCGTTCTCCCGTTCTTATTTCGCGACATTAATTTCAACTGCCTTGACATTATTGACGAGCACGCTCGCTTTGCCAGTTGCCACATTTTCCGGCGCGCGCACGTCGAACAAGGTGCACATTCCGCGCTCGGCGGTTGGCAACTTGATGGCACGTTCGCTCAACGGAAATTCGCGCCCGCTCGCATCGCGCAATTTGAGCGCGAGTTGCTCCGCGCTTGCACCTGCGTTGCCGCGCCAAAACAGCGCAACCGAAAATTCATCGCCCGCGCGCGTCTCTTCGCCCCACACGGTTGTGCCGAACAACTGCAAGCGTTCGCTCACGCGCACGTCCGCCGGTTTATCCTGCTCTAGATCTTCGTAGCGATTTCCTTCGGATGCACCCGCGCGCAAATTGCCCAACCCGGTCGGCTCACCGAGTGTTTGCATCGTCCTGGGATTGTACGCCTCGACGGTGACGCGATAATCACCGGCGGGCGCGCACGCACCCAGCCCCGGATAAAATTTTTCGACGACGATTTCGCCGGGACTCCATTGCGTCGTCGCGTAACTGTTACTGCCCGCCCACTTGTCCTCTTGTCCCCACACGCGATTTTTTTCATCGCGCACCTTGATCGAAAACGTGTACTCGTCCGGCATCGGATTGAGCGCGCGCAGAACAAGTGACGTGGTGAGATTGCGCCCGCCCGGTCCTTCGGGCGAGATGGTGTTGCCGAGCAATTCGATGAGGTTGCCCCAGTTGATGCTCGCGCGAGTTTGCGGGCGCGCGAAATCGCCGGCGCGCGCGAGTGCGGCGAACGGATCGTGTTCGTCCGGCAAATTGGAAACTGGGACGCGCACGAGCAAAAGCAACGTGCCGCCATTCGATGCGGGCGCGGTCTCGCGCGTGGCGAGCGAACCCAAGCGCGTGGCGAGTGTTTGCGCTTTGCGCTCCTGCTCGACCGGGAAGGCGAACAACGCATCTTTGCCGGACGCATGGCTCGGCAGAACGAGTGTGTCACGACTTTCAAAACTTTTGACCGGCGCATAGCGCGTCAAAAATGAAATCGTCCCGTTCTGCGCCCACAACGGCGCGAGATAGAGTTGCGTTTCGCGCGCGGCGCGATTGATCCACTCGGCGGTCTCGACCTTGTCGCCATCGAATGCAAAGTACGTTTCGGGCGAATTGGCGAGCACGTCAAAATAATCGCGCGTCGTCAAAAATGTACTCGCCAACACAATCGCCCCGAACGCGGCGAGTGCAATGCGGCGCATCGTGGTTGCGCGCAAACGATCCCAGAGTGCGGACGCGCCCCACGCCGGCAGAATCAGAATGACCGGCGAGCCAATCATCACGCGCCCGTTGTTCGGCGCATCGTCGCTGATGAGCGAGAGCGCGAGCGCAAGACCCAGCCACACGGCGAGAAACATCGCGCGGCGACGATTCACAAAAAAATCGCGCGCCCACACGACGACGCCCAGCAAAAACAAAATCGCGAGGAACGGATCGAACACGGGGCGATACGGCAAGTTGCGTAACACACCTGGATCGCCGACGACGAAAAACATCCCGGCAAGCTTGAGCGCGTTCTTGCCCAGTTCGAGCGGAAGGTTATCGCTGACCGCACCGTGCGGCACAAAAATCGAAACCTCGGTGGTATGCGAGAAAAAATCAATCGGGCGTTGGATGTAATGCCACGCGAGCGGCGCGAAAACAATCGCGGCGAGCGCGCCGGTGATGAGGAGTCCGGTCAAGTACGTGCGCGCGCGTGCGCGGTCGGTCGCCATCGCGTACGCGATGAGCAAAACAATCGCGACCGGGACGATGCGCGCGGACGGGTAGGTGTAGAGCGTTAGCCCGGTGAAAATGCCGGTCAAAACAAAATCGCGTGGGCGGGCGTGGTTGAGCGCGCGCCAGAATTGCCAGAGGGTCACGGTCGCCAGCAAAACGGTGAGCGGGATGCGTTCGCCGTAACGATTGTAGAAAATGTGCCAGAACGAAATCGCGGTGAACAGCGCGGCGAGCAAGCCGATGCGCGTGGACGCAAAGAGCGTGCGCGCAACGCCGAACATGACGCCGACGGTGAGCACGCCGATCATGCCGGCAGTGATTTTGATCGCGAGCGGAGTTTCGACGCCGACGAGCGCGGCGGGCATCATCGCGAGGTACTCGAAGAGGGGCTCGCTTCCGCCGGGTTGCGTAAAGAAAATGTGAAACTCGCCTTCCAACAAGCGCAGAATGTCGAACATGTAAAATGCTTGATCGAACTGAAAGCCGGGTGGAAGCGTGGCGAGTTGATAAAAGCGCAGGCACGCGGCAAGTGCGAGGATGCCGAGGAGGATTATTTTATCGCGGGTTGAAAGGGATGCCATTTCGGGAATGAGCCAATTTACAAATGAGCCAATGAGCCAAACTGAATGTGCGCCTGGCACATTGACCGATTGGCTCATTGGCTCATTGATTGTGCTGGGGATGGAAGACTCGAACTTCCGTCCACGGCTCCAAAGGCCGGTGTGCTGCCACTGCACCAATCCCCAACGACGGGGCGCATTTTAGCACAGGATGCGTGAACGTGCAAATTAGTTTGATAGTTCGTTAGTGTGATAGTTGGGTAGTCGGTTACACCGCGAACCAAAAGAGGCTGGTCAAGATGGATAGACCAATAATTTCTACTGCGCCAACATCGCCACGAACAGCGCGTACACGACAATCTGCCAAATTGCGGTCATCAACACGGCGAGCCATGCTTGCGCAAGTGGCACCTCGAACCAATCACGCACAAAGACGAGCACCGTGTAGCATCCGATAGCAACCGCGGGTACGATGAGCATGAACAAAACAAACAGAGGCATTCCCACAATCACGAGGTACGCGAACGCGACGGCGATGCCCCAACGTGGCAATTGCGTCACCGGGTAGATGCGCCACGCATCTACAAAATCAATCCGACGCAACGAGTCGAGCGGCGCGGCGGTGAGATAGAGCGGTGCGAGCGCAAATTCGAGGAGCGCGACGACGAGCAACACGGGCGCACCGAGTGGCACCTGGACGTGAATGATCGAAGCGACGGCGACGGGCAAGAGCAACGCGACTGAACTCGATGCGATGTATTTGGCGGCGGTGCGCGGCGTGATTTCGACGGGGGTGGTGTTGGCGAGATGATGGAGGGTGGCAAACGGCGCGGTGAGAAAGGTGAGCAAGAGTGTCGGTTCGTCTTCACTAAAGCGTGCTTCAAACCCGGCGACGCCGTATTTTTCTTTCAACCGCGCGACGAGCGTGGCAACCACCTCGTCGAACCCTTGCAAATCAGACGTGAGCAAAAAACCGCTCCAATGCCATTTGCCGAGTAACACAATCGCCAGCCAGTTTTGCAGAGGCAGACCCTGGATCGCATCCACCCACACGACAAAGCGCCCGTTTGCTTTGAACTCGATCGAGTGAATGCTTCGCAGAGAATCGTAGCGAATCGTGCGCCGACCGAGCGGCGAGGTGAATTCGATGCCGTGTTTCCAAATCGTAATGGTGGGTGTGAGGAATGCAAGTGCGCGCGCGGCGAGGAGGGCGACGAGCAAACCCAGGTGTGCGGTCAACAGAGCCGGCAAAATTTTTTGCGTGTGATCGAACAGCGGGTTGAACGGCAAACCCAATGGCACGCCCGCTGTCGTATAAAGCGCACGCGCCCATTCGAGCAGATATTCGATCCCGTTGACCAGCAACAAGGTCAGCCACAATGCCATCAACACACGGCGCACCCGGGTGGGGTATGTGTAACTAGTTTTTATTTCAGACATGTGAATGCCTTTTGTTTTGAATTGTGTTCAGCGCGGCAAGAGTGAGGGGTGAATTATGTGGTATAATCCGCTTCGATTTCTTCCGCCGAGAGTTCGACCGGCGGTGTGTCGTCGCGACGTTCGAGGACGATTTCGCCAAACAAGGAATCCTGATGCGCTTGAATTTGGCGGCGCTTGATCATTTCGAGAACGGCGAGAAAGGTGACGATCACTTCGATGCGCGTGGCGGCTTGATTGAGCAAACGTACGAATGAGACGCGCGCGCCGTTTGCGGTCAGGTCGAGAATCGCATGGATGCGTTGGTCAATCGAAACCGAGAGCGGCACGGTCAGCGTGCCCTGCGGCATCGCTGGTCGAATTTTGAGCGCACGTTGTAGTGCGCGCGCCAGGTCGTCCGCGCTAACGCCGGCGATTTTCCACTCGCGCGGTTGCG
>CAZPIR010000195.1:0-7254 GCA_964586085.1 uncultured Anaerolineaceae bacterium
CGGCGCAAGCGGTCAAGGTCGCGGACGTCCGCCGCTCGCGTTGGCGGATGCGAACGGCGTCATTGTGTTCGACGAGCGCGGTGTGGGTGTGGGCACGACGATCAGCGCCGAAGATCGTGCGGGTGCCTTGTTCGTTGTGGCAAATGGGAAAACGGTTGGCTATTTGACGTTCGGCTCGCAGGGACGCGGTGCGCTCGCGCCGGCTGAACAAGCGTTTATTGATCAACTGCGCGTCGGTTTTGTGATTGCCGGACTGATCGCGATAGTGCTCGGTGTGTTGTTGGGTGTGATTATCAGTCGCACGCTCGCCGCGCCGCTCGCGACGGTGGCGAACGCCGCGCGCCAATTCGCCGCGCACGATTGGCAGGCGCGTGTGCCGGTGCGTGGTGCGGATGAAATTGCCGAGGTCGCGCGCGAGTTTAACGCGATGGCGGATGATTTGCAACGCGCCGAAACTCTGCGCCGCAATTTGATGGCGGACATTGCGCACGAGTTACGCACGCCCATCACCGTTTTGCAAGGCAACCTCAGCGCGATGCTCGACGAAGTGTACCCGCTCAATCGCGAAGAGATTGCGACGCTCTACGATGAGACACGCGTACTCGCGCGGCTCGTCAACGATTTGCGCGAACTCTCGCTTGCCGAAGCCGGACAACTGCCGTTGAATCTGCAATCGGTCAATATCCCGGAACTGGCGCGCACGGCGGTGGCGAATTTTTCGGTTGCCGCAGAAGCGCAAGGTGTGCAACTCGTACTCGATGCGAACGGCGAGATGAATGCTAGTGCTGACCCAGATCGGTTGACCCAGGTGTTGCTCAATTTGATTTCGAATGCACTGCGCCACACACCGGCGGGCGGAGTAATTAGTATTCAGTGTTCGGTAATCAGTGAACAGTGTGTTGTGGCAGTCCAGGATACGGGCGAAGGGATTATGCCGGAAGATGTGCCGCACGTGTTCGACCGATTTTATCGCGGCGACAAATCGCGCGCGCGAATGCGGCGGCACCGGGCTGGGGCTGGCGATTGCCAAATCGCTCATCGAGGCGATGAATGGTTCCATCGGCGTCGAGAGCGAGCGTGGCAAGGGAAGTCGGTTTTGGTTCACGCTACCCGCAGACTGAGGTCTGCGGGTTTTGTTTTGTGGTAAAGAAAATCATACGTGCGATTTACCGGTTTCGTTGTATAATCGGCGTACCGTTGCGCGCCACAAAACTCTGAGGTGACCGATGCAAAACCGCTCTTCCTTGTTCGGACGCATTCTCCTCGCGCTCTTGCTCAGTGTTGGATTTTATCTGCTTGCGTTGGCGATTCTTGCCGGTTTGGTGTACATCCTCTATTTCGAATTTTTCATCTGGCGTCGCATTCAACTGCAACTCACCGCGTTTGCCATTGTAGGCATCCTCACTTTGGTGTGGGCACTCTTTCCGCGTTTTGATCGTTTCGTGCCACCGGGTCCACGTTTGAAACGCAAAGAGCATCCACGCCTGTTTGCAGAAATCGAACGCATTGCCAACCAGGTCAAACAACCGATGCCGCGCGAAGTGTACCTCGTGCCGGATGTGAACGCGTTTGTGACCGAGCGCGGTGGCTGGATGGGGATGGGCAGTCGGCGTGTGATGGGCGTGGGCTTGCCCTTGTTGCAGAGTTTGACGCTCTCGCAATTTCGCGCGGTGCTCGCGCACGAGTTTGGACATTTTTACGGCGGCGATACCAAGCTCGCGCCCTTGGTGTACAAAACGCGCGCGGCAATCGGGCGCACATTGGGCGGCTTGGACGACGGTTCGATTTTGCAAATCCCGTTTCATTGGTACGGCGAAATGTTTCTGCGCGTAACACAAGCGGTCTCACGGCGACAAGAATATGTGGCGGATGAACTCGCCGCGCGCACGATTGGTCGGCAACCTTTGGTGGATGGCTTGCGCCGGGTCAATGGCATTGCGCCCGCGTTTCAGGGATACTGGGATCAAGAAGTGATGCCGGTGCTCAAAGCCGGTTTTCGCCCCGCGCTCGTGGATGGTTTTTCGCAATTCATCGCCACACGCGCGATTGCCGATCAGATAGATCAAATTGTGCAAACCCAATTGCAAAAAGAAGAGACGACGCCTTATGATACGCATCCATCGTTGCGTGAACGCATCGCCGCGCTCGATGTTCTGCCACCAGGTTCGCAGGTTGAGGATGCGACGCCGGCGATGACGTTGTTGAATCACGCGCCACAAATGGAACGCGCCTTGCTCGAGCATCTGTTCGGCAAAAATGTGTTGGCGTTCGATTTGGTGCAATGGCAGGATGTGGGCAGGGTCGTGTACTTGCCGCAATATCAAAGAATCGCGCAGGTTGTCGAGCCGGTGCTCAAGGGCGTCAAGGCGAGTGCTTTGCCGGAACAGTTGCACATTCCCAGCGCCTTGTCGCGTCAACTGCAACAGCAGAGCGAGGTATCGTTGACGTTGGAGCAAAAGCAAGGGTTGATGGCGCATTTCACGGCGATGGCATTGACCGCGGCGTTGGTGCGCGAGGGGTGGGAGATTGACGCGCGACCGGGAATGCCGGTTTCGGTGATGCACGGCGAAACGTCCATCGTGCCGGCGAATGTGATGCGGGATGTGATCCAGGGTAAAATTTCGGCGGAAGAGTGGCAACAGCGATGCGCCGAATGGGGCATTGTCGAGATTGAAATGATTCACGAATAAAACAAGCGACCCAGGTTTCAAAACCTGGGTCGGCTTTTTAGGAAAAAGCAAAACTAGCCGGTCAAGCCCCATCGTTCGCGCACGTGCGATTCGATCGGCGCAAACACGAGACGATCCACGAGCAAGCCAATCGCGATGATGACGACCATCACGGCGATGACCTGGCTCATATCATTCAACTCGCGCCCCATCGTGAGGAGTTGCCCCAAGCCCAGTGATACGTAAAGTAATTCTGCCGCCATCAACGAGCGCCACGCGAACGACCAACCCAGTTTCATGCCGGTGATGATCGAAGGCAGTGCCGCCGGTAAAATGACTAGCGCGTACATTTTCCAGCCGCGCGCGCCCAGGTTGCGCGCCGCGCGCAGATATAGTGGCGGCGTGTTTTTCACGCCAGCTTCGGTGGCGGTTGTAATGGCGAGCAATGCGCCCATCACGACGACAAAAAGAATCGCGGTCTCGCTCAGTCCAAACCACAACAGTGCTAGCGGCAACCAACAGATCGAAGGTAGAGCTTGCAGACCGAGCACTAACGCCCCGACCGTTTCATCGAACACGCGAATGCGTCCGAGTGCGATGCCGAGCGCGACACCCAGGATTGCCGAAATGCCAAAGCCGACCAGGATGCGTTGCATACTCGATGCGATGCCGATGATAAAGCGTCCGTTTTGAAATCCGCGCACAAGCGTCCGCATCACGCCGAGCGGACTAGGAAAAACATACTCGGGATAAATGCTCAGCGCAGTGACCATTTGCCACGCGATCAGTAGCGCCGCAAAAAAAATAATTTTGCGCGCCAGTGGATTTTGCGAAAATCCTTTTTCATTCGGTTTCTGATGGCTGACCAGGGCATTCTGTTTCATGGCGCATCATTCCCCAACGTCTCTGCCTTCAACTCGTTGGAACGGTGCGCTTGGGTGTCGTGTTGGCTGGTGAGCACATCGTCTTTGAGGACGGACATAATTTCACGTGCCAAATCTACGACGGCGTAACTTTCGATTTGACGCGGGCGCGGCAGGTTGATTGTCCACTCGCGTTTGATGCGCGTGGGACGTGCTGAGAACGCGAGCACACGGTCACCGAGCACGATGGCTTCACGCACATTGTGCGTGACGAATAAAATTGTTTTGCGCGTTGCTTGCCAGATGGCTTGCAGTTCGTCGTGCAAGAGATCGCGCGTTTGCGCGTCGAGTGCGCCGAATGGTTCGTCCATCAACAACACGTCCGGGTCGAGCGCGAGCGCGCGCGCAATCGCGACGCGTTGCTTCATCCCGCCGGACAATTCGTGGACGTACGCATTTTCAAATTCGGCGAGATGTACCATTGCGAGATAACGGCGTGCGATGACTTGGCGTTCCGGTTTGGGCACGCCTTTCATGTTCAACCCGAATTTTACGTTATCAAAAACACTGAGCCAGGGAAAGAGTGCGGCACTCTGAAAAATCATCACGCGGTTGGTGCTGGTGTTGGTGACCGGTTTGTCGTCCATCAAAATTTCGCCGCGTGTGGGCTTGTCCAGCCCGGCAATTAGATTCAGCAAAGTAGATTTGCCGCATCCCGATGGACCGAGCAAACACACAAATTCGCCGGCACGCACATCGAGGGTCACGGTGTCAATCGCGGGGATTGCGCCGTTCTTGCTCTGAAATGTTTTGCCGACATCACGAATTTCTAATTTCATCGTGCCTCTACTGAATTGCCTCAAGATTTTTTTCGCGCAATACTTGGTTGAGCAATGTCAAATCGTAAATCCCGGCGAGCTGGGGTGGCGTGTCGCCGAGAAAGCCCAGCTTGAATGCGGCGTCCGCCGAGCCGATGAGCGACGCGCGCACTGGGTCGAATGTGACGGTCTGGCGCGACCAGGCATCGTTCAACACGCCATCGGATAATGCCGCGCCGGTGAGCCGTAAAATTTCGGCGTTGAGTTTTTGCTTTGCTGTTGCAGGGTCGTTGTTGATGCGTTGCGTCAACTCGACGTGTGCGACCAGGAATTTTTTAACGGCATCGGGATTCGCTTTCAAAAATTTTGTGTTGACGATAATGTGTGCGGTGACAAATTTACCGCCTTGCCACAACTCGCGTTCGTCGAGAAAAATTTTTCCGTTCGCTTCGCGCACGAGACGCGCGCCCCAAGGTTCGGGAACCCACGCGGCGTCAATTTCTTTTTTGTTGAACAAGGTCAGGATGTCCGGATTGGCGGTGGGAATAACTTGCGTGTCGCCGCCTTGTTCTTTGAGCTTGAAACCTTGTTGCAAGAGCCACGCACGCGCGGCAACATCCTGCGTGTTGCCGAGTTGCGGTGTCGCCATTTTCTTGCCGCGAAAATCAGCTGGCGTGTTAATGCCGGCATCCGCGCGCACAACGAGCACCGCGCCGCCGCTTGTCGCGCCGGCGATGATTCGCAATGCCTCGCCATTTGATTTCACATAGCCGTTGATTGCCGGATTTGGACCAATAAAGGCAACGTCGAGTTGCCCGGCGAACATGGCTTCGATCACAGACGGACCCGCATTGAAAACTTTGGCATCAATTTGGGTGCTCTCGCCGAGCGCGCGTTGAAACGTGCCATCGGCAATGCCAATCACGGCTTGCGCGTGTGTGATGTTCGGAAAATACCCAAACCGAAGTGCTTGAGGCGCGCTAGGGGAGGAGGCAGACGAATTTGTACAAGCCACTAATCCGCTTACAAGCGCAAGGACGATGAACGGCAAGAACTTCATGTAAACCTCCAGAAACGATTTTTTTTGCTGATGATAGACTGCCAGATTTGTATGTTGCAAACGGGAAACCGTCACGGTTATAAATGTTATCCGATGGAACTAGTAGTATTAATAAACCCAAAAAATAAACGCCACGTTGTCGGCGAGGGTTTGGCGAGGCGCGGCGTTACGTCAGGCAAACAGATTGAATCGAGGTTCAGACGTTAGATCACATCGGCGATGGTGGTGTTTTCCATTTTTTCGGCGACATAATCGCGAATGTCCTTGAACACTTTGATGATCCGTTTTTCTTTTTCAATCGGCGTAGATTCATAAAAATAACGGCTCACCGATTCAGTCGGTGCGAGGGCGCCATCGAACAGGCGAATAATTTCTGCCAGCGAGATTTGGTCGGCGGATTTTGCCAGGCAATAACCGCCGTGTTGTCCCTTGGCGCTTCGCACGTATTGCGCGTGTTTGAGCGCAAGCATAATCTGCTCCAGAAATTTTTGCGGGATATTTTGCGCCGCGGCAATCGTTTCGACGGAGATATAACTGGTGGTCTTGCGCCTCGCCAAGTAGACGAGGGCGAGCAGTGCATATTCACTACGTGAGGTAAGTTTCATAATTGGGGTGTTATTATCCTATCAAGATGATGGGAATTATCGTCTAACTGATATTTTTGTCAAATCCGATTGTTCGTTTGCCAAGCATTTTGTTTTCTGCTATTATCTCGCCTCGGAGGAGTTATGGCTTACCGTGATTTGCGCGAGTTTCTCGCGCGCCTGGAAAAAAGTGGACAACTGAAACGGATCACTGTGCCGGTCAATCAGGATTTGGAAATTACCGAAATTGCCGACCGTGTGATGAAGAGCGCGCCGGAAAAAAATCTGGCACTGCTGTTTGAGAATGTGCGTGGCAATGCGATGCCGGTCGTCATCAACTTTTTTGGCTCGGAGCAACGCATGGCGTGGGCATTGAATGTCGAGCGACTCGATGATCTCAACGCCAAGTTGAGTGAGTTTATTTCGATGGACATGCCGCGTGGCTTGTTTGAAAAAGCACAACGCGGCTTGGAAATGTTGAACGGCTTGCGCGTGACCGAACCCAAGTATGTCAGCCGTGGCGCATGCCAAGAGGTGATTCAAGAAAAACCATCGCTTGCATCCCTCCCGATCATCCAGTGCTGGCCTCAGGACGCCGGGCGATACATTACGTTGCCGTCCGTGTTCAGTCGTGATCCCAAAACCGGCAAACGCAATGTGGGTATGTATCGCTTGCAGGTGATGGATGATACAACGCTGGGTATGCACTGGCAAAGACACAAGGGTGGTACTGAACATCAACGCGTCGCGCAAGACATGGGCGCGGAAAAAATTCCGGTTGCTGTTTCGCTTGGCGGCGATCCGGCAATTATCTGGGCAGGGTCGGCGCCGCTCCCGCCAAACATTGATGAGATGATGCTCGCCGGATGGTTGCGCGGTAAATCAGTCGAACTCGTCAAATGTGTTTCGCAACCGCTCGAAGTGCCCGCCGATGCCGAGATTATCATCGAGGGCTATCTCGATCCGTGCGAGCAACGCATCGAAGGACCGTTCGGCGATCACACCGGCTATTATTCGCTCGCGGATTATTATCCCGTGATGCACGTGACCGCGATCACGCATCGCCGTGACGCAATTTATCCGACGACAATTGTGGGCAAGCCGCCGATGGAAGATTATTGGATGGGCAAGGCAACCGAGCGATTGTTCTTGCCATTGATGAAATTGTTCCAGGGCGAAATCGTAGATGTGAATATGCCGGCGGAAGGGGTGTTTCACAATCTGGTGATTGTGAGTATCAAGAAACGTTATCCCGGTCAT
>CAZPIR010000196.1:0-7232 GCA_964586085.1 uncultured Anaerolineaceae bacterium
TGTCGAAAGAAAAAAATTCTGCACCTGTTGCCGCTAGCATACGACGCCGCCGTGCGACTCAAAGATCAACTCGAAGATGTGATGCAATATCTCCACGCACCCCAAGCCAACGCGCGGCGACAACGATTCGAGATCGCCGAATTGCGCACGCTCGTGGCGACAATGAGCAACACGCTCAATCTACAGGCGACGACGATCATCGCGCCGGTGGCAAACACGCTCGCTTTGCCCTGGTCAATGCAAACGATGGAAACTATCTTGTGGGAAATTCTAGAGAACGCGCAAAAATTTCATCCCCAGCATACGCCTCACATTGAAATTCAGGTAACCCAGGTCGGCAACCAAGTCCATCTGCAATTTCGCGACGATGGGATTACACTTTCGCCGGAACAACTAACCCACGCCTGGACTCCGTTTTATCAAGGCGAAAAATATCAGACCGGCGAACTAGCGGGCATGGGGCTGGGACTCGCCCTGGTGGCGTTGCTTGTGTGGAATGTTGGTGGTACGTATCGTTTATTCAATCGCACCGACCGATCGGGAACCGTCATCGAGTTGATACTCTATGCGTGTGAATCGGAGTAGAAGGCAACCATGTTTCTTGATTCACGTATTTTAATCGTAGACGATGATGCCAGCGCGCGCCAAACGCTCGAAGTGTTGTTGAGCACCGAAGGGTATGCAATTCACTTTGCTGAAACCGGGGCGCAAGCCCTGCGCGAAGCGGCGACGTGGCAACCAGATGTGATTCTGTGCGATGTGATGATGCCGGAAATGGATGGCTTTGAATTTTGCCGGCGCGTGCGCGCCGACGCCACTTTGCAAGCCGTGCCCATCATTTTGCTCACCGCGCTGGATGATCGGCAATCGCGCTTGATTGGCTTGGAAGCCGGCGCCGACGATTTTTTGACCAAGCCCTACGACTCGTTTGAATTGCGCGTGCGGTTACGCACCATCACCCGGCTCGATCGGTACCGCAAACTGAACGACGACCGGGTTCAGTTGGAGCAGGCGCATCGTGAATTGTTGCAGGCGTACGATGCGACGATTGAAGGTTGGTCGCGCGCGCTCGACCTGCGCGACAAGGAAACCGAAGGGCACACGCAACGCGTGACCGCCTCAACCGTCAAGCTGGCGCGCGCGTGCGGCATGAACGAGGACACTCTGCGCTACATTCGCTGGGGCGCGCTCTTGCACGACATTGGCAAGATGGGCGTGCCCGACGAAATTCTCCTCAAGCCCAGCGCCTTGTCGGATGAGGAATGGATTATCATGCGGCGGCATCCAGTTCACGCGTACGACATGCTCGCATCAATCCAGTTTTTGCAACAAGCGTTGGATATTCCATATTGTCACCACGAAAAGTGGGACGGCACCGGCTATCCACGCGGCTTGCGCGGCAATGCGATTCCTCTTGCCGCGCGCCTGTTCGCCGTCGTGGATATTTGGGACGCCCTCACCTCGGATCGTCCGTATCGTCCGGCGATGCCCGCCAAATGGGTCTTGGAACACATCCGCTCGCTAGCCGGCACGCACCTTGATCCCCAGGTCGTGGATTTATTCTTAAAGGTCTTGAAAAAAGCAGAGTCTGGTTAGTTTTGTTGGCACGTCAGCCCACAATGAAAAACCGCCAAGTGTGTACCACTTGGCGGTTGCTTTATTTTGCCCAGTCCATCATTCGTTCGTTTTCAAAGCTGAAACGAAGCGGCACCAGGTCACTGATGTTTTTCAACACCTGACGAATCGTTGACCCGCTCGGGTCAGTTACAAAAAATTCCCATTTGTTGTTGCGGTCCGAGAGAAACAAGATTTGTTTGCTGTCCGGCGACCAAATGGGCGCGACATTGTTGAACCGATAACCCAGCATCGCGTACATGATTGGATCGGGATTCGTGATGCCAACCTGGTTCGACCCATCCACGTTGATCATGTTCAATTCCCAACGGTCATGCGCCTTGAGTGTGTAGAGAATGCGCGCGCCATCCGGACTCGTCAACACAGATTGAATCGGCGGCAGATGTAAGATGGGGCGCACCATTTCCTGACCCGTATCATAGTACGAGCCGCTCGGACCAAGCACCATTGACGCCGAGCCGCTGATGACATTCGTCGCTTGAATGCCGTACTGCGGATCGTGGAACACGAGTGATTTGCCCTCATTACTCCAACTCGGCACAAAGCACAGGTCGGAACACTGTGGCTCGGTCAATCGAGTCGCCACAATTTCATCCGTGCCGGGTTTGGTGTGTTCGATTTCGATGAGACCCAGACGCCAGCGAATATTACGTTCGTTCGGCGACTTGTCTTGCGTGAACACGATGAACTTGCCGTCAGGACTCCAACGCGGCGAACGCGCGCGAAGCGTGCCAAACACCATCCGCTCGTTCGAGCCATCGGCATTCACGATGTAAATTCCTGGATACGGTTGATCCCAGCGCGCAAACGCAATCCGCTTGCCATCCGGCGACCATGCTGGTTCCATCCCACGCGTAATCACGCGCAAGTTCGAGCCGTCGCCATTCACCGTGTAGATCACACCGCCAGTCGCATCCTGGAATACAATGCGTCCCTGAACATTGCCGGTTGCCACCGGCGTCGGCGTAATCAACAAGGTCGGCGTGGCAGTGGGCGTGGGCGTTGGATACAACGTGACTGTGTCGCCGGTGACGGTCAGCAAAAACGGAATCGCCACCGGATAGTTGTTGGTCAGCACCGCATAGTAACGTCCCGACGTGTTGAACGCACCCGACCAGTACAGGTCGCGCGTGATGCCGCCGCTTCCCGTGTTGCGATACGGCGTGCCTCGTCCGACCGGCGCAATCGTTTGATCGCGCAACCATTCGGTTGCTTGCACCGGCGTATAGATCGCGAGTTGCAAGCCTTCCACGCCGTTCGTGTCCACGCCGACACTCACCGTCGTGCGCGCGCCGGGGCGATTGCGCGCGCCGGTCACTTCGCTTGCGTAATCAAAGTAGAACCAGATGCTCGTGTTCGGCTGAATCGTTTGCCAACCGGTCGGCACCATCAACGGATCGTTCGGACTGCCCCCAGTTGGAGCACCCGCCCACACCGACGACACGATGAGCGACACGCCAAACATTGCCGCAAAAACCATCAAGGTCGTTCTGCTCAAACGCCACCACTTCATAAGCCAGCCCCCGCTCAACGCGCGTCATCCAATTTCGAATGGTTCATTCCTGGACCAACAAAAATGTGGTCGTGGCGCGATTGTCGTTGATGACACGAACGAGAAAAATTCCGCTGGTGTTAAACGCGCCTCGCCACGATAAATCCGGCGAATCGGCGGGCGAAATCGTGCCGCGCCCGACCGGTTGTTTCGACCACCACTCGTTCACCGCTTGCGGCGTCCAGATTTCAAAACGCACGCCGCTGTCCTTGCCATTGATTAAACGAATGCCGGCGGTGAGCCGCTCGCCCAGATCGTTCTTGGCGGAATACTCGAACCAGTACCACACGGCGGAATTTGCCGCGAGCCGATGCGGCTGGCTATCAATGCGCGTCGCGCGGTCAGGGTCGTCCGCATCCACAATGACCGGCGGTTCAGCGGGTGCGACCGGCGCAATCGGCGCGATGACCGGCGGCACAACCGCGACCTGGGGTGTTGGCGCAAACGTCGGCGCCGCGACTGCCGATGGATTTGGCGGCGTGGTGACCGTTGGTCCTTCGACAGTCAAGAGAAAATTGACCGGGTTGTTGTTGCGATTGATAACACGCACATAATACGAACCACTCGCGCCGAAACCGCCGCTCCAAATCAAATCCGTACTTTGACATTGACCTTGATCGGATGGCAAACCGGTGTTGCAATCAATCATCGTCACCGTGCCGCGCCCGACCGGCTTGTTGTCACTCGTGTTGCCGACGGTTTCCGGGGGCCACATTTCAAACAGGACGCCGCTATTGTTGCCGTTCACCAAACGCACAATCGCCACCGCGCGTTCACCCGACTCGGTGTTTTTGCCATACTCGAAACGATACCACACGCTCGCGTTCGCGCCGAGCACGTGAACCTGTCCATCAATGTACGGAATCGAATCGGGCTTGGCGCCGTCAGGTCCTTGCGCCGCAACCAGCATCACACTCAAACCAGCCAGGATGAATACGAGAATACCAATCGTCATCCCACGAAAAATTTTTGACATTGCTCACCTTTTACTGAAACAAAACATCTCACGTTCACACGCGAGACAGAATTTACCAACTCGATCGCCTAAACTTTGACGCGCCGTAACAGCGAGCGCACCTGCGCGACCAGTACTGGCGTCGAGAATGGTTTGCTGATGTAATTGTCCGCGCCCAGCCGAAACCACTGCACCATTTCTTCCGTCGGCACATCCTCGCCGAGCAAAATCACCGGCGGTCGTTGCGTGAGTTGGCGCGTTTGCAAACGCGCCAGGATTTCGCCGGCAGACAAGCCGGGCAACTCAACATTCATCAGCACCACCGCGGGCGCGCATGTTTCAATCAATTCCCAGGTCGCCGCGCCATCCGATGCGTGGAGCACCTGAAAACCGGCGGCGCGCAACGATGCCGCGAACATGGCAAGCAGGGTTGGATCGGTTTCAGCCAAAAGAATGCGCGGAGCCATTTTAGTTTACATCACTCGGGCGCGTTTGCGCCGCATCACCCAGCCGTACGTTTGTTGTAGCGCCACCACACCAAGCGTCAACCCGGCCATCACGCCCAGGTTGCGCGTGACCCCGGCAATGCCTCGCGTCCACGAGATTTGTTCGTGTCCACCGCGTTCGCGCATTCCGCCGGGCGGCATTACATTTGCATCGCGCGGTGGCAGATTACCCGGCATCCGATTCGCTTGCTCGCCGCGTCCGCGTCCCAGGTTTTCCGATGGACGAGTCGTCGGTTCCAATTGCGCGCGTTCGAGACCTGAGTTAAACCCGCGATTATTTTCCATCCGATTGGGTGTGCCACCCAACCAAGCGCGCCCGGTGTCCGTCTGCGCGAGCAGATACAACCCACCCGATACGAGACCGGCAATCCACAAAACGAGTAGCGTGCGTCCAACGATCCGCAACATTATTCACCCACCTTGGCTTGCCGATTGCCAAATGCTTGCCACACCAATGTTTTGAACGGCGTGAGCACGTACCGCGTCAACGTGTTGAGCATCCACTTCCAATGGACGGCAAAATGCAACGCAGTCAAAATCAAGGTCAGGTCGGCGGAACGCGAGTGCAGAACGCGCCACACAAAATCGCGCGAAGCCGGCACGTTGAACACCGGCAAGATACTGCGCGAAATCAAAATGCCGCTGAACATGACCGTCGTCATGGCGATGAACAATGCCGCATCCAGAAGCAAATGCCAGCGCGACGAGTGAAGCCACTGGCGCAAATAGCACGCCAACACGTTTACAATCCATCGCCAATGCAAAAGAATGTGCACGAGCAACATGCCAATCAAAACGACGCTGAACCATTCGTGAATCGGGATGCCGGTCAATGCCGGTTCAAACGCGATCAAGAACGAAATCAGAATCACCAGGTCAATCAGCAAATTCGTCGTCAGCGACGAGAAACGTCCCGCCATCGTTACTGCCCCGCGCCAACCTGGATAAGCCGCGCCGTCACCGTGCCCGAAGCTGAATCGCCGGTGACTGTGATGCGTGTGCTCGCGCGAATATCCGCGAGCGTGCCATTACGTTGAATCATGGTGCGATCATCTACTTGAACTTTGAGTGTGTTACCATCCTGCCCGGTCAACTGAATCACATTCCCTTCCACACTTTTGACCGTGCCGGCAATGCCGCCGCGTTGACCCAAGGCACCGCCCTGTCCCGGTTGTCCTTGTCCGGTTTGCGCCGTCTGTCCTTGTTGTCCGGTGGGCGCACCCGTGCTACCTTGCCCACTAGTTCGTTGACGGAAAAATTCGGCTTGAATACTTTGCGCCTGCGTCAAACCATTCTGGGTACCCAGCGAATAACCAACCCCGCCGGTAATGCCCGCCGCAACCACTACTAGAATCACCGTCAACACGATCTGCTTCATAGTTTCTCTCTCCCAAGATGGATGTTGGTGCAGGAGGAACACTCCTGCACCAACTGACACATTATCGTTTGCGTTGCATCGGCGGCGTAGATCCGCCGGGACGATTGTTCGGGGCGAAACGGTTATCGGGCGCAAACCCGAAACCACGCCGATTCAGGTCAATGTTCTCTGGTTTGAGATTTGCCTTCATCGCGTCCGCTTGCGCTTGCGACAGTTTACCATCCTTGACCGCTTGGTCAATCGCGGCTTTTTGCGCGTCCGCGATAGCGGTGCGCAATTTTGCCACGTCCACCTTTTTCTCATTCGCCAAGTCGAGCAGTGTTTTGGTTTTGAGCGCGGTCGTCAAATCCGCCGAGGTCATCCCCAGCGTTTTCGCGGCGGCATCCAACCCGGCGGTATGGATCGCGGTATACACATCCGCCGAACCACGCCCACCGAACTTGTCCTGGTTTTGCGCGTGTTGCAACATCGCGTCCGCCTGCGCCTGCGTCATCAACCCTTGCTTGACGGCTTGCGCCGCCGCGTCTTTACGCGCATCGGTTTCGGCTTGCGTCAATTTGTCAACGGTGATGCCGAGTTTTTGCGCGAGCGCCTGCCGATACAAATCGAACCAGGTTGATTTACCCGTAGACGGCGTGGGAGTTGGACCTTGCGCCAATGCAACTGTCCCACCCACACCCAGCGCGACGAGCATCAACGCGAGCACGCCCGCCATCATCCATTTGGTCTTGCTAGTCATTGAACCATTCTCCTGTTTACTGCGGAGCATCTACCATGTTCCTGCGAACTGTACACAAACTACACGCGAACTACTTGCGATCATCCTCCCCTTGGCGGAGCAATGTTGTTATTCGTATCGTAACGCATCAATCGGATGCAAACCGGCGGCGCGATTGGCGGGATAACTGCCAAAGAACAATCCCACACCCGCCGAGAACAAGACGGCGAGCAAAACAGCATCGAGATCAACGACCGTCGTGAGCGTTGTCCCGCCCATGTTAAACCCGGAAATCATGCGCGCAATGATCGCGCCAAACATCACACCGATCATGCCACCAGACAAACTCAGAATGATCGCCTCGGTCAAGAACTGGGTCATGATGTCAAGCTTGCGCGCGCCAATCGCTTTGCGAATGCCAATCTCGCGCGTACGTTCCGTCACCGAAACGAGCATAATGTTCATAATCCCGATGCCGCCGACGAGCA
>CAZPIR010000197.1:0-1252 GCA_964586085.1 uncultured Anaerolineaceae bacterium
CCAACCATGCCCGCGCACACCGGGGACAAACGACATGTCATTTTGCGGCGACGCGTAGAAAAACCACAACGCGTTCGGCGGCACCTCGACGTTGCCAACCCAGTCAAATGGGTCGTTCCAAAAACCAAAACCAGCCGTGCCAAGCAATTCGCCGGCGGGATGACTGAATCGCGCGCGCACGGTCATGCGCAAGGGCGGCGTCCACGGTAATTTGAAACGCGGCGCGGTGCGATGATCGTCCAACTCGGCATCCGAAAGTTTGCTGTCCTCTGCGCCGTTCAAAATGAAACGATAAATCCCAGGTTCGTGTTCGAGTTCGCCGTGCCCAATGCAAAAGCGCACCCAGTATGGCGACGCGCCATTTTCAAATCGGTCGTCCATCATTCCGCGAAATATTTCCTCAACAAATTTGGCAACTCGGTTGCCATCAACGAACGCGCAACAACTTGATCGCACCCTGCGCGTTTCGCCGCTTGCATCTGCTCGACATTCTTGTGCGAGCCGAACGCGAGCACACGTGCGCCGGCTTGCTTGGCAAGCGCAACCACATGCTCCCACTCCGGCGCATCGAGTGCGACAATCGCAAGCGATGTGTTTGCGATGATTGCATCCGCATCGCTCGCACGATTCAACATCTCGATCGCATATCCCAGGTGTTTCGCCGTGTCCGCGATGCGTGTTGCAAACATCAGGTCGGGAACGAGCGCAATTATTTTCATCATCAAATCGTCAACACAATCTTGCCAAACTGTGCGCCACTCTCCAATCGCGCGTGCGCCTCTTGCGCGCGTTCGAGGGGATACACTGAATCAATCACTGGTTTCAGGTCGCCGCGCAAAACCAGTTTCATCACCTCGCGGAACTCGCGCTGATTCGACATCGTTGAACCCAGGATGTCCACCTGCTTCCAAAAAATCAAACCGATTTCTTCTTGCGGACGCGGACCCGTTGTCGCGCCAATCGTCACAAGCCGCCCACCTTTGCGGAGCGCGCGAATGGATTTGATCCAAGTCTGCGCGCCCGCCGACTCAAAAACAACATCCACACCCCGCTTGCCTGTCAACGCAAACAGTTGGCGATCCCAGTCTTCATTTTTGTAATTGATCGCAAAATCCGCACCGAGTAATTTGGCGCGTTGCAATTTTTCGTCGGACGAGGAGGTGACAAACACGCGCGCACCGGCATGTTTCGCGATTTGAATCGCCGCCGTCGCCGTGCCGGCGCCCGCGCCCCGACCCAGCCCACCTTCGCC
>CAZPIR010000197.1:1262-7208 GCA_964586085.1 uncultured Anaerolineaceae bacterium
CAACACGTTGCGCGCCGACACACGCACAAATTAGGCGGCAGTGCCTGAGGTGTGCTCACCGAGAATTTTGAAATCCACGCACAAGGAATCTTCGCCCGCCATGCAAAACTCGCATTGCCCGCACGACAGACCTGGATTAATCGTCACGCGTTGCCCAACTTGCAGTCCGCTCACATTCTCGCCGAGTTCGGCAACCATGCCTGCGCCATCCGAACCTGGGATGTGCGGTAAAGTTAATTTCAACGCAGGCGAACCACGCCGCACGAACAGATCGAGTTGATTGAGCGCGCTCGCCTTGACGTTGATGAGCACATCGTTCGCGCCAATCGGCGGCTTTGGCAAATCGGCGATTTGTAATTTCTCCAGCCCACCATGTTCGAAAAATGTAAGCGCTTTCATTTTTCCTCCGAGGTCGCCCGCACCAATTTTGCGCGCGTCAATGCGATCAAATCCTTGACCGCAAGTTGCACATCCACGCCACGTTGTCCCGCGCTGATATGAATTTGGTCAAGCGCGCTCGCCGGTTCGTCGAGGCAAATTTCAAAACCGCGATTAATCAGCACAAGCGCGCTGATGCCGCCGACTTGCAAGCCGGTCAACTCTTCGGCTTCGTGTTGCGTTGCCATGCGTAACTTTCGCTTCGCGTCGTTGACCGCTTTGGCGAGCAATTTCAAATCGAGTTCGCGATGCGAGGCGATCATCACAAGCAAGGGTTTGCCGGATTTGGGCGGCTCGCGCAGAACCACGAGCGTTTTGTACACCTGTTCGACCGGCGCGCCGATGAGTTGCGCTGCATCGGTCGCCGAATGAAATTCGCCGGACGCGTCGTACGTCGTCGCCGTATATTTGATTTTGCGCGCATCAAGCAAGCGCATGGAATTTAATTTATCAGTCATTTTGAAATGCGACGGATGACCAAAGACGGAAGACGGAAAATTTCCGTCCTCGATCATCCGTCCTCCGTCCTTACAACGCATCAATCAACGCATGAACAATCGCGAGCGGCAAAACGTTGCGCGTGCGTTGGTACGCGAACGCAAACACCGCGCCAAAGCCCATTTGAAAAGTGAGCAGAGTGATCCACGCTTCGCGCCAATCACGATTCGTGAACACGAGATAGTTGATCGGCAAATGCGTCAAGCCAAAAATCACCGACGCGCCGAACAATGCCCACGCCGGGTTGCGCCACCACACTTCGAGTCGCGTCAACAAGATCACGCGAAAGAGGATTTCCTCCGGCAAGCCGGCGGCAAAGAAAAATTCGACAAACGATTTGCCGTAACTCGTCCAATCGGCATGACGATACAAGCCATAGCCAATCAGCGCAATCGTTACCGGCAAACAAATCCACCACGCGCGCCAACTCCAATGCAATCCCAGGTCGCGCAACCGATAACCCGCTAACACCAACACGCTGATCGGGAAAATCACCTGCTCGAACATCTTGGGCAGAATTTCGATTTCCCAGCTTTTGTAACAAGCGAAATCCGCCGGCAAAAAGAAAAAGGTTTTCGTACAAATGCCGGCGCGCCACATCACCCAGAGCACGATGAGTAACATCGCCAGCAAAAATTCCGCGCGCGGTTTACTCACCGGCGCAAGCGGCTGTGCGCCCGAACGCGACATCCACCAAAACACAAACACCACGCCGAGCATCTGCGCGAACAGTTCGAGCCATGCCCAATTGTCGCGCAAAAAAATCAGCGCACCCCAGGGCAGACCCAGGAGCACCATCGCGGCGAGCGCGGCGCGATCATGGAGTGTGCGGCTCAACGCTTCGCGCGTGTCGCGCCAAATCGAAGCGAGGTACGCGCGCGGCGAAAATCTATTCAGCCGCAACGGTTGCCTCGATGCGCTTTTGGGCGGGGCGATTCACGAGATACACGCCCAAAATAATCGTCATGCCCCCAAGCAACGTAATCAACGTAATCGGTTCGCCCAACACGATTGCCGCGAGCGCCATCGTCACCAACGGTTCGAGATAAATGAACGCGGCGACCTGGGACGCGTCAATGTGCGCGAGCGCATCGTACCAAAAAATGTACGCGATGCCGGAGCAAAAAATTCCGAGAAACGCAATCGCAATCCAACCGGGCGCGGTGAGATGTGCAATTTCATTCCAACCCTGCGTCGCGCCCCAGACCGGCAAAATCGCCAACCAGCCGAGCGTCATCACGTACGCCATCATCAAGGTCGGCGGCAAACGGCGCAAAACCGGTTTGCTAATCACCGAAAAGACCGACCAGTTGAGCGCGCTCGCAAGCGCGAGTCCATCGCCGAGCGTGCTGGGCAAACGCAACGTCTCTGCTGTGAACAAACCTTTGGTCACAACGAGAATCGCGCCGGCAAACGCGATGACAATGCCCAGAACGCGCACCGCGCCAAACGATTCGCGCAAGAACAGCCAAGCGAGAAGCGCTGTAAACACCGGCGTCAGCCCGACGAGCCACGCCATACTGCCTGCTGTCGTCATCGTCAGTCCAGTCGCCTGGAGCGCCTGATGAAAACTAATGGCGATGATGCCAAGAAAAGCGAGGAGCAAAAAATCGCGCGCGCCGACCAGTTTGAATTGACGCAGTTGCCAAACGGCGAACAAGAGGATGACCACGCCAAACGCGAAACGGAGAGCGATGAGCGTCCACGGCGATACGTCGTGCAACGCCGTTTTCGTGGCGACGAACGACGCGCCCCAAAACACGGCGGCGATCAACGCTTTGGCGCGATTAAGTGTATCGAGTGACATGATGGCGGCATTATAGCATGGAAATTGTGAATGCAGTAGTCAGAATTCAGAATTTAAAAACCACGCATCGCACAAATCCGCACGAAATTTTTATTCGTGTAAATTCGTGCGATGCGTGGTTCACATTTGAATCACTCATACTAACCGACCATCGCGTGATCAAACTTTTTCGAGCAACTCTTTCACCTCGCTGGCAACCTTGTCCAGCCCCAAATCACTCAACTCCGCGGGCACATTGCCATCGAGAAGCGCGTGACCGAGCGCAGACTCTTTGAACTCGCGCAAATCTTCGAGATACACGCTGTCAATTTTTTCGTCGCGCGTGATTTTGCCATCGCGCACGGTAATGATGCGGTCCGCCGCACGCGCCACCGCCGGGTTGTGCGTGACGACGATGAACGTCGTGCCGTGTTCGCGATTGAGCTGGCGCAGTAAATCCATAATCTCGTCGGTGCTCTTGCTGTCGAGGTTGCCGGTCGGTTCGTCCGCGAGAATGATTGCCGGCTTGTTTGCGAGCGCGCGCGCAATCGCCACACGTTGACGTTGCCCGCCGGATAATTGGCTCGGCAAAAAGTGAATGCGTTGCTCCAAGCCAACCAGCGTGAGCAACTCTATCGCGCGCCTGCGCCGCGCGGCATCGCTCATCTTTTCTTCTTGCAGTGGCACCTCAACGTTTTCGACGGACGTGAGTGTAGGGATCAGGTTGTGCAGTTGAAACACAAAGCCGACCGTCTTACTTCGAAAGCGATCCAGGTCGCGCACCTTGGCAAGGTCTTGCCCATTGACCAAACACACGCCGCGCGTCGGACGATCCAGCGCGCCGAGAATGTTGAGGAGCGTGCTCTTGCCGCTTCCCGATGGTCCCATCACGGCGACAAATTCGCCTGCGCAAATTTGCAAATTGACAGCGTCGAGCGCGCGCACGCCATCGCCGTCGCCGTAAATTTTCGTCAACTCACGCGCCTCGACCACCACATTCGATTCCATCATTTTATACTCCGCCCACCGGTCACAACCAATCTTTGCGCCACAACACCACGACAAGCACGACACATACACCTGACGCAACCAACAAAATCAACGGGAATGCGTACGGCGAATCTTGCAACGGCAAGCCGACATTCATGCCAAAGAAACTTGCCAGCATCGTCGGCAAACTCACCACAATCGTCAGCGACGCGAGAAACTTCATCACCGAGTTGAGATTGTTCGAAATGATCGCGGCAAATGCGCCCATCATTTGGCTGAGAATGCTACTCGCAATGTTTGTCATTTCAATCGCCTGGTCTACTTCGGTCAGCACATCATCAAGCAAATCCTGGTCGTCGGGGTACTGTTGAAACAGTTGGTTCTTTTGCAAATGTCGCAACAACAACTGGTTCGCCTTGAGCGCGGTCGTAAAGTAAACCAAACTTTTTTGGTACTTGAGCAGACCCAGCAATTCCTTGTTCCGTAATGCGTGTTGCAAACGATCTTCCAGACCATCCGTGATCTTGTTGATTTCACGCAAATCAATCAAGAAACGATTTGCCGCGAGCAAAAGCAAATGCAGGATAAAACGATTGCGTTTGCCAGTCGAAAGCGCGCGCGCACGACCGGCAATCATCGCGCGAATCGTGTTGGTCTCGGTCTTGCAAATCGTCGCGACCATCTTGTGATTCATGACGATGCCGAGCGGGACGGTGATGTACGGCACATCCGCCGACTCGCCCTGAAAACTGGGCACGCGCAGAACGATGAGCATTGAACCATTTTCTTTTTCGGTGCGCGGCATCTCGCCCTGGTCGAGTGGGTAGGTAACAAAATCTTGCGGCACACTCAGCGTCTCTTGCAAAAACGTAATTTCTGACGGAGTCGGATCAACGGCATTGAGCCAACAACCACTCGTCGGTTGCTCAATCGTTTCCAATCCAGTCACATTGTTTTTATAGATGGTGATCATACACCACCTCCGTTGATCAAATTTTTTCCGCGCGGTTGCCTAGCCGCATTCTCGATGAGGCATCCGCACGGCAGACCATCATGGTTCTTGGTTGTCTTCGCGCATATCCAACGCGTTGAGCGCCATCGCCGACAAACCAATCGCCAACAACATGACAATCGTTTGCACGGGAACGGTGTTGAGAATGCTTAGCACAGTACTGGCGACGCCCATCGCCAACGCCACCGCGTTCAGAACGAGCGTAAACAATTTCTTGTTCATCGTGTCCTCTTTTCCTTGCCAACCAAGCACGTTATTGTTTTGTGTTGATCTCGACATGCCCAGTCATGCCCCAACGCAATGCGGCGTCGAGATTATCAACCTGAATCGTCACAGTGTAATTTGTGCCGCCTTGCTTCGCCGACGCAATCGGCGCAATCGCAATCACTTGCCCGTCGAATTTTTTGCCGGGCAACGCCTCGAACGTCACCACCGCGCGCTGTCCGATTTTGACACGCGCGATGCTCGTCTCACTCAGGTCATCGGTCTCTAAACGCAAGGCGCTCAAATCGCCGAGCGAAAGCACCGGCACACCCGGCGTCACCGCTTCGCCCTCGCGCACATTCATCGTCGCAATCGTACCGGCAAACGGCGCCGTGAGTGTCGCCGCGTTGAGCGTGGCAAGCGCCGCATCAAGGCGCGCTTGCGCCGCCGCAATCTCTTCCGCGCGCGCGCCGACCTTGACACGTTCCAGGTTCGCTTGCGCGACCGTGACCGCTGTTTCCGCGATCCGCACATCTTCGACCGTCGCGCCTTTCGAGACTTGGGTGTAGCGCGCTTCCGCGATACGATAATCCTGGGTCGCCAAATGCATTGCCTGACTCTGCGGGTACATACCGACCTGCGGATCATTGCGCACACGGTCGTACTGCGATTGCGCGTCACGCAAAATCGCCGCCGCGCGTTCGAGCGAGGCGCGTGCCATCGCCACATCTTCAACGGCGACCGGCGCGCGCACCTTGGCAAGTTGCGCCTGCGCATTCGCGAGGTTCGCTTGCGCAACCGCAATGTCTTCTTTGCTCACACCGACTTGCAACTGTTTGAGTTGCGCACGCGCCGCCGCGACTGCCGCTTCCAGCTCGGACGCTTCGAGCCGCACCAACACATCGCCTGCTTTGACGACATCGTTTGTCTTGACCTTAACCTCGACGACTTGACCGATCATCTTGAACGACATGTTCGCGCGTTTCACCGGCAACAGCGTACCCGATGCGGTGACGAG
>CAZPIR010000198.1:0-7195 GCA_964586085.1 uncultured Anaerolineaceae bacterium
CCGACTGCCGCCGGCAAGTCCGACCGGCTCCAATCGCTCCACGAACCTTCGTAGAGAACCACGTTTTGATAACCGGCGAGCGTCAACGCAAACACAGTTTGACTCGCATTCACGCCGCTTCCGCAGTACGCCGCGATGTGTTCGGCTTGGTTCGCGCCGAGCGCATCGTAATGCGCGTGCAATTCGTTCGGCTCGCGAAAGCGCGTGTCGTTTGCCGCGCGCAGGTTGCCGGCGAGTGGCGCGTTCTTGGCGCCCGGCACATGACCTGGACGTGGGTCAATCGGTTCGAGTTTGCCGGTGTAACGATCTGCGACGCGCACATCGAGTACCAGGTCGCGTGGATTGCTTGCCATTGCGCGCACCTGTTCGCGATTCACAACCATCTCTGGTCGCGGACACGGAACGAAATTCGCGTGGGCGAAGGTTGGTGTGTCTGTTGCGAGTGGTCGTCCCTCGGCGAGCCATTGCGTAATGTCGCCATCGAGCAGAGACACGTTGTCGTGCCCAAAATATTTCAACAACCACCACAAGCGCGCCGACATCGCGCCGCCGCGATCATCGTAACACACGACGTGCGTGTTCGCGCCGATGCCTGCGCGCGACATTGCCGCGACGAAAATTTCTGTGCGCGGAATTGGATGACGACCAGGACCATCGAGCGGGGGATTAGCGAGTTCCGTGTCCATGTCTACGAACACCGCGCCGGGAATGTGACCGTGCGCGTACTCGCTCTGACCGGTTTTATCTTTTTCAAAAAGATACCAACGCACATCGGCGATGCGAATACTGGGATCGTTCAAATGCGCGGCAAGCCAATCGGTGGAAACAAGCAGAGGTGTGGTCATGCAGATTGCTCCAAGAGAAAATCTGTTTGTATTATAATGCAAAGTAGGGGCGAGGTCATCTCGCCCCTACATCGAATTGCGTGTGGTTGATTGATTAGCGCGCGGTCAACGATTCACGCGCCCACAAACTGCCGTCGGGAATGGCGGGGTTGATCAAGCGTTTGGCATTCGTGCCATCGGCACGCATCACAAAGATTGCCCAACCCGAACCGCTTTGATCGGAACGCCAAAAAACAAAATTGCCATCGCGTGACCAGGTTGGTTGCCCATCGTTGCTTTTGCCGGTCGTCAATTGTTTGCGATTGCTTCCATCCGCATTCACGACAAAGACATTGATGTTGCCATTGCCGCTGTCGGCTTGGTACAGAATTTTATCGCCGGTCGGCGACCATTGCGGACTTGCGCCGTTGTCGGTTGTAATCATCGCGATGCTTTTGGTTTTGAGGTCATAGACCGACAAACCGCAACGACTCGCGCTTTGACAATTCGAGTACACGAGACGATTGCCATCGGGCGCCCAATCGGGACTAAAGCCGGTTGTGATTTCCGAATCACCGGAACCGTCGGCGTTCATAATGTGAATTTCGCCGCCCGCGCGAAACTTGCCTTGAAAGTAAACGATCCGTTTGCCATCGGGCGACCACTGGGGATTGTACGCTTCGACATTCGTCAATCGGCGCACACCACTGCCATCATTGTTCGCCGTGTAAATCCCCGGTTCCTTTAACGTCGCATAAGCAAGCTTGCTTCCATCCGGCGCAAGCGAGGGCCACATTGCCGCGTCAATAATTTTGCGCGCATTGCTTCCATCGGCGTTTGCAATCCAAATTGATTTTTGTTCCGGCGCGTCACCGGTCGAAACGCTGTACGCAACGCGACCGGTTGGCGCGTCTGGTCCGACGGGTACCGGTGTGCGCGAAGGTCCGGTGGTTGCTGTTGGCACTACCACCGCAACCCGGGTTGCGGTGGCAATCGGCGGAATGGTGGGTGAGATGGGTGTGCGCGTGGTGCTCAGGACAATGGCGATGGGTGATGTGGGGGTAGGTTTGGGTGTCAACGAAAGCACGCCGAACGCGAGCATCCCGCACATTGCCAGTGCGACCAAACCAAGGATGGTTGCAACAAAGAGCGGACGACGATTGTTGGAGGCGTTGGGTGTTTTAGATTTGGGCGCGGATTTGGGTGACGCCGGTTTTGCTTTTGGCGCAGACGCGGGTTGGTTGGCGTGTGGCAAGACAATCGGAATTTCATCCGAATCCATTTGCGGACCGCGCACGGCATTTTCCATTGCGCGTACCAGATCGCGCACCGAGTTGTAACGTTTGGCTTGATCTTTTTCGAGACATTTGAGCAGAACTTGCTCGACGGGAATTGAGATGTCAGGATTGAATGAGCGTGGCGAAGGCGGCGCGTCGTTGATTTGCGCCATGATGGTCGCGTACGGCGTGTCACCTAAAAACGGCGCGCGCCCAGTGAACATTTCGTACAGCACAATGCCGAGCGAGTACACATCTGTGCGTTGATCCACTTGTTCACTGCGCGCCTGTTCCGGCGAAAGATATTGCGGCGAGCCGATGAGCATGTCGTGCGACATTGTGGACTCGCCACTGCGTTCGATGCGCGCGAGACCAAAGTCGGTGAGGAACACATTGCCGTCTTTATCAATCATAATGTTCGACGGCTTGACATCGCGGTGCAGGACACCGCGTGAGTGCGCGTACGTCAACGCTTCGCCGACGGGACGCAGAATGTCGAGGACTTCATTCGGCGTGAGCTTGCGTTCGAGCATCACGTCTTTGAGTGTTTTGCCTTCGATGAATTGCATGACGAGGAACGGAATGTTTTCGGAGGTAACCAGGTCGTGCACCTGCACAATGTTGGGATGCGTCAAGTTGGCGACGACAGTCGCCTCGCGCGTCAAACGCGCGACGAATGATTGGTCGTTTTTGAGGGTGGGGTGAATGACTTTGAGCGCAACGTGACGGTCGAGGCTGGTTTGGTAGGCTTTGAAAATTGTTGCCATTCCACCTTGACCAACGTACTCGACGATTTTGAATTGTCCGACATTTTCTCCGACGACAAATCCCATTCCGGTTTTCTCCGCGTAAAGTGGCTCCATTATACACAAAAACAGTACGAACGCACAATCAAACCACATTCCCATTGGATTGACGCGGAGGCAAAAATGGGTTCGCCACGCCCAAGCGCACGCGATCCATTTTTCGTATGGCGTGCGCTTTACTCGGTCGGTTGATGAATAAAGTTGATTGCCCGATCTAACGCCAGCCGCGTTGCTTGGAAAATCGTCGGCGCGGATGAAAAGATATTTTCTGTGCCGAGCACGCGATCCGCGCCGGATTGATGCAAGACCTTGGATGCTTCGGGCGTCACGCCGGATAAAAGCAACAGTTTGTTTTGCTTGCTTAGCGCGGTGTGCAGTTTCAGGAGCACCATCACAAACGTCGCATCCACATAGTACGCGCGTTTCATGCGCAGAATCAACACGCGCAGAGCAGGGCGTTGCGCAATCTTTTGAATTTCCTGTTCGAGTGTGTCCGCCGCGCCAAAGAACACATCGCCCTCGATGTGAATGATTGAAATCTCCGGCATCGTGCGCGCCATCGTGTTTTCGACTTGGATAAAACCGGCGTGTTTGTCGTACACCAATTCATGCAGGCGCGGTGTTTGGGTCGTGCGTAAAAACAGAATCAACGATACGCCCACACCGATAAAGATCGCGGTGTCAAGCGGATAGAACAATGCGGCGGCGAACGTGGCAAGCATCGCGAACGCATCCGCTCGTGTTGCGCGCATGGCGAGGCGAGCGTGTTCCCAGTTGACCATGTTCACCGCGATGAGAATCAGCATCCCGGCTAACGCGGCGACCGGAATAAAACGCACCCAGGGTGCAAACACGAGCATAATGGTCAAGGTCAGCAGACTGCCAAACACGTGCGTGAGTTTGGTCATGCCGCCTGCGCGAAAGACCAACTGTGTGCGTGTCAGCGAACCGGACACGGGCATGCCGCTTGTCAAAGCGGCGGCAATTTTTGCTATGCCTTGTCCGATGAATTCGCGGTCGGGATTCACGTGGTCACCGCTCTGTGCGGCAACGGACTGACTGATTGAAATCGCTTCGCTCATCCCGATCAACGCAACTGCCAGCGCACCCGGCAGGAGATCGCGCAGGAGCGTCAAATCGAAAAACGGTAAACTCAGAGGAGGGATTGCGCGCGGCACGTCGCCGATCACTCGCACGCCCTGTGCTTCAAAATTGCCAAGCGCGACCAGGATCGTCGCCCCCAGAATCGCGATGAGGTACGAAGGTAAAAGCGGCAAGCCGCTCTTGGTTTTGGGACTGAGACGTTTGATAATGACAACCAGCGTCATCGTGCCCAGCCCAATTGCGAGCGTGTCGCCGCGAATCTGGTTGAGACTGGTTATGACTTGTCCCAGCCCTGCAAGAATTGAGACACTGTTCTGCGCCGGAATGCCGAGCAAGTTGGGTAATTGATTGACCGCAATCAGCAAACCGCCCGCGCCGATGAATCCTTCCAAAACGGAGCGCGAGATGAACTGGGTGAGATTGCCAAGCCGGAATAAACCTACGGCAAGTTGCAAGAGACCGGCGAGCAAGGTCAGCGACCAGACCACGCCCATGAAATTTGCTTGGTTGACGTACGCGGCTAATGCGCTCGCGGCAACAATCGAAGTGGCATTCACCGGACCGGTTTGCAAATGGCGTGACGAGCCAAAGAGCGAACCGACCACGCTCGCGACGATGAAGGCATACAATCCGTACTGCGGTTGAATGCCCGCGAGCAAGGCGTATGCCATCACTTGCGGCAAGGCAAACAATGCCAACGTCAAACCCGCGAACAAGTCTTGGCGAACCGTTTCGCGGGTGAGTGTTCGCATCCAGCCCCACTCGTTTTTCAGCAAGAGTGTAAGCCGAGTTGGTAACGAGTTCATACGTCAGGGACAGATTCGTTTGCCATCATCAAGTGCGCCGCGCCGGTTCGAAAAGTTCGGGGCAAGGCGAGGATTTTGGGATTGGGTCCGGTGTAACGTTCCGCATCCTTGAGCGCATCGGCGAATGTCGCGCGTGTTTTCATGCCCATCGCGCGCGCATAGCCCGGCGCGTACGCGCCGACGATGTAGACTGCCGAGGTGTGCATCTCGGCAATGTGCCCGCACGAAATCATCGAGAACGCGTGGTACGGATGATACCCGTACGCAAAACGATACTGGTTGATGTACTCGGGTTTCGTGCTCAAGTACTCGCCGAATTTATCCAGGTCGGGCAAGATATTGTGATAATCATTTTGGAACAGTTCATACAATTCGCGATACGAGGGAAATTCTTCGTCGTGAAAATAACCGTTGCAAATCGAACTGCAAATGATGACGCAGTTATCTTTGAGGACACGCTTGTGCCGAATGATTTGCGCGCCAATGGCTTGCAACATCAATATCGGATTCGTGCCGTGTCCATTGCCATAGTGAAAATTTTGCGGCATCCCAAACATCACCACATCATATTTTTCTTGCGCGAATGGCACGAACGTCCGTTGATTGGCGACTTGCCACGATAACGGTTGAATCGCCGCGCCATAGCCGGAGAATAACGCAATCTGTCGTGCGTTCGTATCGAGCACCGCGTCGCACATGAAAAATTTTTTACCCATCTTGCTTTCCATGTGCATGCCAATCGCGTTCATCTTTTGGCGCATCACGCTGTGCGGTGACGCGGGTGTGAAATCGGGTCCGTGCATCACGGCGGGAATGTGATGCGACGCGATGGATTTCCAGTGTGTCAAGCCGGTCGCGACCATCTTGTAACCGCCCGAATAACCGGCATACGGATTGCCGACGACGTGCCCAATCAAGATCGGCACATCCGATTCGAACACGGCACGATTCATAATCACGCGGTCGCCCAGCTCGTCGTAACCCAGGTCAACGAGATTGTCCCAGTCTTCGGAATCGTGATTGATGATTTGGTGCGTCGGCATAAATTCGCGGTACACTTGGTCGCCGATGAGCGAACGAATTTCCTCGTCCGTGTTTTTGCGATGCAAACCGTTCGAGCAAATCAGTTGAATGTCACGTTTGTTTACGCCGGCTTGAAGCAACTCGGCAACGATGATGGGGATAGCGGTCTTGCGATGCGAGTTGGCTTGAAAGCCGCCTTTCACGCGATCCGGAAAACTAATTGTCACCTTCGACCCAGGTTTGGCGAGTTGTGAAAGCGGCGGCATCCCAATCGGATGGAGGATGGACTCGTGTGTCGCGGATTCGACATCTTGCAAGTACGGGGGGTCGGCGACGGTTTCGCCGGGTACGAAAATATCTGCCGAGTCCGGCAATTGCGCCGCCAGCGTGCCTTCGCCATATTCAAACTGAACTGTCTTCACTTTGATTTCTCCAAATGCTCAACCACGAATTAAAAACGATTTGGGAGATTCGTGGTGTTACGCCAGATATTTCGCAACAATCGCATTCAACTGCGCGACGTTGAACCCGATCTCGCCGGTGAATTGTGTCAACGCGACCAAGCCGCCGTCAATCGTTGCGATGCTTGCGATCATTGCCGCGTTTTCTTCTTTCAAGCCCCCGCCGTAGACGACTGGGACTTCCGCGCCCAAATTGTCGAGCGCGATGCGTTGGATGAATGCGGACACGAACGCGATGTACTCTGTGCCCGGGGGAACCTTGCCCGGACCGATTGCCCAGATCGGTTCGTAGCCAATCACAATTTTTCCGTCGCGTATGAATTGCTCTGCGCCTTTCAATCCGGTCAACACCTGCGCGCTCAACACTTTTTCGATACGTGGTTGTTGTGCTTCGAACGCGCCATCGCCGCGCTCTTCCGCCGATTCACCGACACACATCAACACGCGCAGTCCAGCCGCGAGCGCGCATTGCACCTCGTCGTGAACGAGTTGGTCAACCGTTGCCATTGCACGCGCACGTGCATCGGCGTTTGTCGCAATCGTGGAATCGTACGCGCTGAGGATTTGCGCTTTCGCGCGGCGTTCTTCCGAGTGGCCGATGATTGCCCACTGGCTTCCCAGGTTCGTCGCGGCAATGGCGGGCACGCTTGTCGTGAACGCGCCGAAATTTTTGCCGGGACGCACATCGTCCCAATGCACACCCTGCACACCGATTGCCAACATCTTGCGTCGTTCCGCCGGAAATTGTGCGAGACAGCGCGCGGCACTTGGCACGAGTCCTTCGGGCAAGAGATAGGTGAGCGCGAGATTTTCGTGTGCGCCCAATCCCAGGTCAACGGATTGCGCAATCACCGATTCGATCCACACAATCGGGTCGTCCATTGGGCACACGCC
>CAZPIR010000199.1:0-6590 GCA_964586085.1 uncultured Anaerolineaceae bacterium
AGAAAGACAAAGAGGTTGTCCACGCTCAACGATTTTTCGTTGACTTACGCGGTCAAGTACATCAACGCTTTTTCCGTGCCCAGTTCATAGTACACAAACACGTTGAACAACAGCGCCGTGCCAATCCAAATCGCGCTCCAAATCAGCGCGGACTTGATCGTGATGACGTGCGCTTTGCGGTTGACCAGAAACAGGTCAACATAGAGCATAATCGTCACGAGCACGGTAAAGCAACCAAACATCAACAATTCGCGCGTACTTGTTTCATCGAGTCCGAACATTTCACTCCCTTTCTCGATTCGCCAATTTGTGGTCGCACTTTATCGTTTTTTGTGCACGTCGTCAAATTGTCTGCTTTACGCTTCGGGCCATTCGATGTATGGCTTGGGCAAATCCGCCATCGCGTTCACCATCAAATCCACCAAGCCGCCGTAATGAATATGATACTGGTCCCACAAGCCGTAATGCCCTTGCGCGTCGCGAATCGCGCCTTTGCAGTTCGAGCACGCGGCGATGACGTATTTGTTGATGCTGGGGTCGAGTACATCGTCGAACGCCGCCATAATTTGTTGCACCTTGGTGCGGCTCGACACGTTCTTGCGCCACTCGGCAAAGTTGAGCGAGTTCATAATCGCAAAGCCACTGCCGCCGCCGCAACAATAATTGTGGACACCGTGCGGCGCCATCTCGCGGAGCGGTTGCGCGCAAATCATTTTCACGATTTCGCGTTGCGGCTTGACAATGCCCATCAAGCGCACCACGTTGCACGAATCGTGAAGCGTGATCGGGAAATTGTTGCGTGAAGGATCGAATTTGATTTTGCCGCTCTTGGCGATTTGATAGAGCAAGGGCAAACAACTTTCGCGCGGCATATCGGGCATTGAGAGCGCGCCGGGAAACACGCGGTCGGTGATGACCATCAACGCCTTGTGCGCGTGACCGCACTCGCCGACGACGACTTTTTTCACGCCCAGGTCTTGCGCGATTTGCAAATGGCGCAGGGCGATGCGCGCAAGTTCCACATCGTCGAACCACGCGCCGTAATTCACGCCATCGTAACCGAGCATATCGCTGGACAGCGTCCAGTTGATGCCGGCGGCATCAAACAAAATTGCGAACGCGGCGGGATTTTCGGGCCACGAAAGAAATTCGCCGGCGTTGTGGATGAGCAAAATGTCCGCGCCTTTTTTGTCCACCGGAATTTCGATGCGCCGACCAATCTTTTCTTCGATCTGGTCTTCCATATCGGAGACGAGCGATTTCATCGCGTTCGGGCGCATTCCCGTGCTCGACCCGGTTTGCAAATGTTGGCGCGTGCCTTTTTTGAGCAGTTCAGCCGGCGCGATACCCAACTCTTGCGAAAAGAGTTTGCGAATCTCGCGCGCGATGAGCGCATTATCCACGCCGACCGGACACATCATCACACATCGGCGGCACAGGTTGCAACGGTACGACAATTCGAGCAAGCGCCACACCGTTTTGAAATTGACTTCGATGTCCGCGCCGTAAAACGCCGGCAATAATTTTCCACTCGTCGTGTAATAGCGTTGATAAATCCGACGCAAAACTTCGGAGCGGAACGTCGGACGATACACTTCGTGATAGCCACTGCCAACGTACGTGTGGCACGCATCGGAACACGTTTGGCAACGCACGCAATATTCCATCGAAAGTCGGAACGCTTTGACGAACGTCCAATTATTTTGCGGGTCGAATAATTTTTCTAGTCCGCGAAAGAATCCTTCGACAAGACGTTTTTTCTCTTCGTCCGTCTTCGGCGCGGGGATTTCAAAATCGCTAAAGCCGTCGAGCGAAAAATCGTACGTGTCGAGCCAGCGTTTGCTCGGCGCGGGAATGACCGGTTGCTCAATGCCGGGAATCGGCGGCAAGTCTGCCGCCGTGATCGGCGCAATCGGCTCGTTCGAAAGCGATGCCATCTCTTTGAATTGGGTGAGTCGCTTGCTCATTTCTTGGTGCTCTCCTCTGTCGCGGTCAACTGCGCTTGCTCCAACCAGGTTTTGCCGGGCACAATGTGCGGCGCGTTCCAGGTCATTCCATAACCAAGTTGCTGTTGCACCTTTTTATCGGCGTCCGAATTTTTCGTCTTGAACGCATCATCCCACAAGGTCTGCTCGAACGTGAAATATTTGCCAATGTAGTGAATGATTTTCGTGAACGGCATATAAATCAAAAAGAGTTCGAGCGCAGCAAAGTGAAGCAACACAATCGCCGGCACCGGCATCGGCTTGAACGTCAACACGCTTGCGATGTAGGCGCGATACCCGGCGAGCGAGGGATCGAGCAAGCCGCCGATGATGCCGAGAATGAACAACGCCGCGATCCAACCCAGGTTGAACAAATCGGCGGGCACGGTATAGAGACCCAGTTCGGCGTTCGTCAAGCGTTTTGCGATGATGCCGAGCGAACCGAGCGCGCCAATCGCAAACGCAATGCCGCCGACCCAGGGCGTAAAGAAAAAGGTCGTGCCAAAAATATTTTCGGCGACCAGCAGGACAATCGTCAGCGCGCCGAGGTACAAGCCCCAGTGCATCGCCAGCGAAATCGCCCACAGACCGTACTTGTTAAACTCGCGCACACGTTTGAGATAGACAACTTCTTTGGTGATTTCCAACAAGCCGGGCAAACGCGACGGGTGCAAAGCCGTCTTTGCCCAGTCCACCTCTTCCATATACGAGCCGCCGTACTCGCGCCGCTCTTTCGATTCGTGCGGCACGGGGTACACTTCCCAGCGAATGTTGAGCGGTTGCGCGGTCACGCGCGTAATTTTGTACATTGCCACCGCGAGAAACGCGACGAGCGACAACCACCCTAACGCAATCATCGTCCATTCCATTGTTCGCTTCTCCTCATCCGATCTCAAGTACGAGCGCCTGCATTATCTCGGAGCGTTCTTCGGCTTGCTCGCGCAAAACCTGGCGCATCAAATCGCACACGTTGACAATTTTGGGATTCGCGATGCGATAAATAATTTCGCGCCCTTGTCGTTCGGTCGTCACAATGCCGTGCGCGCGGAGAACGCCAAGGTGTTGCGACACTTTGGCTTGCGCCAAACGGGTCTCGTTCACAATCTCGGTCACGCACTTGGGTCCTTCGCGCAACGTGTGCACCACGCGCAAGCGCGCCGGGTTGCCCATCGTTTTGCACAGTTCCGCTTGTAAATCAAAAATTGAACGCGGTTGCATTTCGCCTGTCTTTCTTATTTCAATTACACGCCGTACATTTTGGGACAATATCGGCACGGCGCCGGAGGTTCGGGAATGCGCACCAATTGTTTGTCCGTTTCATCCGAGGCAACGGCGAGCGCAAGCAAAGCGGCAGAACGTCGTTGTCGAATCGGTTGCACAAAATTTTTACGCGCCTCGCCCAGCATCGCCTCGATTAATCCGTCGCGCACGTTGCCGAAACTGACCGGCGCAAACGCGCACGTTTGTCCCTCGAACACACGCGGCGCGAGGTTGTGTACCGGGATTCCCAGGTAGACGCAGGGCGCGACCTCGCCGCGATGATTGACGAACGCGGTCGTGGTGGGCTTGGCATCACATTCCAGCACATTCGGATCGAGCTTGAGCGGGTACGCGTTGAATTTGAGTTTGACGCGCTGGGCTTGATCGTTCGCCTCGGCGACCCAGTCTTGGTGCGCAAGGTCGGGTGTGTTCGCAAACACGCGCGTCGCTTCGATTTCACGTGTCGGCGTGTACGCGACATTCGTCGCGACAACTTCATCCGCGCCCAGCGATTTCGCCAGTTGCACGAACGCGGGCAGTTCGTGAAGGTTTGCGCGCATCATCAAGAAATGGAGTTCGAGCCGCAATTTATTTTTGCGTGCCGTTCGCATCTGCGTCAGTCGCGTGACATTCGCGCACAATTTGTCGAAACTCGAACCGACGCGCAATGCTTCGTGCGTCTCGCGCGTTGCGCCCGCAAACGAAATCGAGAGCAGATCAATTTTTTCGTCGAGCAAGCGCACGCACGTCTCTTCATCCAATTTATTCCCGCACGTCGTGAAACCGACACGACAGCGTTGCGCCTGTGCGAGTTGCACCATTTCCCAAATGTGCGGGTGCAGTAACGGCTCGCCCCACCCTTGCAAGTACGCGAGATCGAAACGCGCCAAGTGCGGCGCGATGTGGTCGCGATAATCCTCAAACGACAAATCGCCAAACACCCACTGCCGACCGAGCGATTTGTTCGGACAGAACGAACAGTGCATCGGGCAACGACTGGTCACTTCGATTTGCAAAACCGACCAACGTTCCTCGCGTTTACCAAATAATTTGCCCAGCCCAAAAATTGAATTGGAATTTGGCATTGGGAGCAAGATAGAGTGTAGAGACGTTCGCAAAGCGCGCAACGTCTCTACCGTAAATCAAATTGGAATTGGCTAGTACTTGACGTTCACTTTTTTCGCGACATCGAGCGCGAGCGCGAACGCTTGATTCGCGCGTGCCGCGTCCACCGAGGCATACGATGCGCCGAGCGATGCCAGAGCGCGCGCGGACGCAAATGAATCGCCGAGCACACGAATAGATTTCGCCACGTTCAGCGCGCGGTCAAATGCTTGCGCGGACGCAACTTTGTCGGTTTTGCCAAGTTGCACGGCAACCGTTTGCAACACCACGACCTTGGACGCGGCATCTTCGAGCTTGTCCACCACGGCGAGCGCGGACTGCGAGTCCATTTCCGCCCACACCATCGCCAGGTCGCGCAAAACCCAGGTGTCTTCCAGTTGGTCGGCGAGCGCAAACGCGTCTTGGAAATTCGCTTGCGCCTTGATCTTGTCGCCGGCTTGCAACGATGCCTTGCCCATTTGGGTGAGCGCGAGGACGCGTAGCGCCGGACTAGCCACGCGTTTGGAAATATCAATCGTCACACGCGGTACAACCGCGGCGTACACCTGGTCGCGCAACACCACATCCGAAATTTGCGCGATTTGGTCGGGCACGACTCCCGCATTGACCTGAGCATAATCCATCAACAACGCCGCGAACATTTTTTCGGACAAGAAACGATTTGTAATTTTCTTGGCTTCCGCGAGACCCAGGTCGAACGCTTGTTGCGCACTGGCATTGTCCTTACCGACGAGCGCATTGCCGATGCCGCGCCACGCGTACGCGCGCGCTTCGGGATACGCCGCGTCGAGTTTCTGCGCGAGGTCGCGCGCCTTGTTCACATCGAGCGACGCGAGCGCAATGGCAACATCCGCCGTCGCGTACGCTTTCGAATCACTGCGATCCAATTTCGCAATCGCGGTCAATACTTCATCGAGCAGAGCCGTGTTGCGCGACGCGCGCGCGATTTCGCGCAATGCCCACGCGCGGTCATAGTTGAGCGTGACAAGACGCGCCGCTTCGGTCGCCTTGTCGAACACGCCGAGTTCGCGCCAACCCCACGCCCGAATCATCGGATCGCCGATACGCGCGACAAGTTCGTTCGCTTTGGCTTTATCGAGTTGCGCGTACGTCACCGCAATCGCGCGCAATTCCAAATCGTTTGAATGGGCAAGCCCCAGTTCCAAAAGTTCAATCGCTTTGGCTTTGTCCACATTGAGCCACTCACCTGCCATCGCGCGATATTGCCACGCGCTCGACGCCGAGTAATCAATCGCATCCGTGCGATAACTCGCCAAATCCTGGGTCGAGTGATTCCACGCAACCGCGCTCTCGCGCAACGCCTGGGTTTGTCCCCAGTACGCCAAACTCTGAATCTCTTTATCACGTGCGGCTTGACGCGCCTCGTTCAACACATTGGTTGCCTGCGCCTTGTCGAGCGCGTGCCACTGCGCGCCGATGCGCGCAAGCGTCCACGATTGCGCCGAAAGGCGCGTCGCCATCTCGCTCACGCGCGCGGCTTGGTCGGACGCGGTTTGGCGCAAAGTTTCTTCTTCAGTCGCGTCAGGCAGAGGCGGCGAAAACGCAAAAATCGGCAGAGCGAAAATCGCGAACACAATCACCATGGCGAGAATCGTCAGCGGGACGAACGTGCTCGAACGCACGGCGACGCCCTTGCCCTTGAGGGTGTGTCGCCACGCGAGCGCGATGCCAACGACGAGCACGAGCGTGCCGACGAGCGCGGCAATCAGCATCACGATTTGTCCGCGTGCAACGCGCGTCTCGTTCAACGCGGCGTACGATTTGTTCATCTGGAAACGTGCGGCGCGTTCGGCGTTCGAGAACGCGGCGAGTGAAACCAGGTTGTCCTGCATCGGCTTGAGCGCGGCGATGCGTTTCGCGTTAAAGCGTTTTTCGTACGCGCTCGTGTCCACCATTTGCGCGCGCAGTTCAGCGTTCGCGTTTGCAAACGCGCCGACCAATGAATCGTACTGGAAAATATCTTCGTACGCTTTGCGGAGTGTGTTGCACGGAATATCGCGCGCCCATTCGACCGGACGCGCCCAATCAAGCGCATTCGCCCACGAGGTAGTGTGGCACTCGACACAATAGTTACCAATTTGCGATTTTGGATTTTCGATTTTCGATTGGGATTCACTAGAAACAGATACAGGAACGCCAATCACAATCAACGCCAGCAAGATTGAAAAAAGACGCAATCGAAAATTCATCATTTTTCCT
>CAZPIR010000199.1:6600-7175 GCA_964586085.1 uncultured Anaerolineaceae bacterium
GAGCGTGTCGCACGGGATATCGCGCGCCCATTCGACCGGGCGCGCCCAATCGAGCGTATTTGCCGGCACGGTCGCGTGGCACTCGATGCAATAATTTCCGATTTGCGAATTACCATCGGCTTGGGCAGGCGTGCCGCTGGACAAGAGAACCATCGCAAGGAAAATAAATCCAATCAGAACAAACAGACGTCCCATTCTGACTTTTGACTTTTGAATTTTGGCGTCTCGATTCATTCTTCCTCTTTCGCTCCCGCGGCAATCCAGCGAAGCATAAAAAAGTACGTGACGAGCACGGTGCAGAACACGGTCAGCACGACCATCCCGCCAAAGGTTTGTTCGTTGATGAGCCAGTAAAGAGTTTCCATCATCGTTTATCCTTGCGCAATACGCAGTAGGCAGTATTGCGTATTTTTATTCACCCACCGTCGCCCCGCCCGCCGCGCGCAAATCGTCGAGTTTGATTTTTTCGGCGAGGCGTTTGCGTTCTTCGATCTCGATGCCTTCTTCAACTTCCCAAATCGCGAGACTGGGAAAGAGTTTGAAAAACACGACGAACAAGAGCGCAACCATTGCAA
>CAZPIR010000200.1:0-3708 GCA_964586085.1 uncultured Anaerolineaceae bacterium
CTTTCGAGCACGAACGCATAATGCGGTTCGATGGCATACGCCGCCACACGCGCGCCGCGTGCGCCCACTTCTTCCTGAACCGTGAACACGCCGTACACATCGAATGGATAATCGCGTTTCAAAATTTCGACGAGCACCGCGCACCCCGTGCGATCATCGAGCGCTTTGCCCTTGACGAGTCCCTCGCCCAGCTTGCCAAACTCGGTGGCGAATGTCGCGTAATCGCCCATCTTGACCGCGCCGAGCGCTTCTTCTTTCGATTTTGCGCCAATGTCAATCGTCAACGATTCTGTGTCCAGGACTTGCTCACGTTCTTTCATCTTGAGCAGGTGAATTGGTTTCACGCCGATGACGCCGGGAATTTTATCTTTGCCGATCAAAACAATTTTACTCAACAGCACGCGATCATCAATGCCGCCGACCTTGCGAAAACGCAAATGTCCGTTCGAGTCGTGATGAACGATGAGCAAGCCCACTTCGTCCATGTGCGCGGCAATCATCACCTTGAGCGCACTGCGTCGCGCGCCTTTGGCTTTTTTCAGCGTGATGAGGTTGCCCATCGTATCCGTGCGAAATTCGGTCACGTGTGGCTTGACCGCTTCGATGAGCAATTCGCGCACTTCGGACTCGTTGCCCGATACGCCGCGCGCGTTGGATAATTTTTCGAGTAGCATGAATGTCCTCAATATTCGACGAAAGACCAACGACGAATGACGAACGTCGTTACTTTCGTCCTCCGTCTTTCGTCGTTCGTCGGTTTGTCGCGCGTTTGACTGTCGCCGATTTTTCTTCAACCGGTTTCGCTTCGCCGCGCAGTTCGTGCAAAAAGTCGTCATCGAGCGACGCGCAAAAGTACGCGACCACACGCGCGACGCGATCTAAATCTTTTAGGTTGAGCGTTTCGACCGATGTGTGCATGTAACGCAACGGAATGTCAATCAGCCCGGTCGGAATGCCTTCGCGCACCACTTGCATCGCCCACGCGTTCGTGCCGGTTGCGCCGGCATACGCCGTAACTTTGTAATCAATGTTGTTCGCGCCAGCGACCTCGGTTAATTTTTGGTGAACGAGTGGGTGCATGTTCGGACCGAGTGCGATGCCCATGCCACCGCCGAGCGGCACAGCATTGACTTCGGTTGCACCGGGTTGATCGGCGTGCCCCACATCAATCGCAATTGCGACATCGGGATTGATTTTGTACGTCGTCGTCAACGCGCCGAGATAGCCCGCGCCGGTTTCTTCCTGCACGTTCGCAATTGCGTACACATCCCAATCGTGCTTGAGCGTCGCCAGATTTTTCAACGTCTGCGCGACAACCGCAACCGCACAGCGATCATCGAATGCTTTGCCGGCGATGAGATTATTTTTGAGTTCGATCACCTTGCGCGAAATTGTGATCGTGTCGCCGACTTGCACAAGTTCGCGGACGCGCTCTTCGGGCAAACCCACGTCCACAAACAACTCGGACATCGGAATGACCTTGTCGCGTTCGTCGGCGGTGAGCACATGCGGCGGACGCGAGCCGATGATGCCGGGAAAATCTTGCTTGCCATGCACGACGACTTCTTGCGCAAGGAGCACACGCACATCGAACCCGCCGACCTGGGTAAAGCGAAGCAAGCCGTGATCAATGTCCGTCACCATCAAGCCGATTTCGTCCATGTGTCCTTCGATGAGCACTTTGGGTGTGGGCGTTTTGCCGGTGTGCGTGCCGCGTTTGAGCGCGATCACGCTCCCCATCGGCGTTACGGTGATTTCATCGGCGAACAGGCGAAACTCTTCAATCACGCGGTCGCGGATCGTGTGTTCATGCCCGGACACGCCGGTCGCTTCGGAAAGTTGAATCAAGAAATCTTTGATTGCCACGTAAAAACTGCCTCCTCGAATTGGCGCAGTGAAAAAAGAACGCGCGCATTATAACATTTGACGAACGCTTGTCAATTCAATTTTTGATGATGGTGTTTGCGTGATTTGAAAAATAATGGTAAACTCCCAAGTTGCCGTTCCTATGACTAATCGGCAACCAGGAAGAATATTTCGATGAATTTGTTGGATGTGGTGCGCCGCCAGCCCGCGCCGATGCCGTGGGCGGAAGGCGAAAAAATTCCCTGGCACGAACCGGCGTTTAGCGCGCGAATGTTGCAAGAGCATTTATCGCAAAAACACGATGCCGCCAGTCGCCGTGCGCCAACGATTGATCGGCATGTCGAATGGATTCACCACGGTATTTTGGCGAGCCGTCCCGCGCGCATTCTCGATTTGGGGTGCGGACCCGGCTTGTACGCGAGTCGGTTGGCGCGGCGCGGACACACGTGCGTCGGCATTGATTTTTCACCGGCGTCCATCGCGTACGCGGGCGAGCAAACGCTCGTCGAAGGTTCGGCGTGCGAGTTTATCGAATCGGATATTCGCACCGCCGATTTTGGCACGGGGTACGATTTGGTCATGTTCATCTTTGGCGAGTTGAACGTGTTTCGTCCGGACGATGCGCGCAAAATTTTGACCAAGGCACACGCCGCGCTGAACGAAAAAGGTTGTCTCTTGCTCGAAGTGTCCACGTTCGATGCAGTGCGTAAACTCGGTTCGCAACCGTGGGGCTGGCACTCATCCGAGTCCGGTTTGTTTTCCGAGCGTCCACATCTTTGTCTGTTCGAAAGTTTTTGGAATGCCGAGCAAATGGTTGCGACCGAGCGATATTTTATCATAGACGCGGCAACCAGTGAGGTGACGCGTTATGCGGCGAGCACACAAGCGTACACGCGTGAGCAATTCGAAAACCTGTTGCGTGAATGCGGCTTTGACCACATCGAATTTCATTCCCAGTTCGGCAATGTCGAAACCGGACAAAACGAATTCGATGTAATCGTTGCCCATAAACCTGAAATCTGAAACCTGGAATCTGAATTCTGAAATGCCTTCTCTTCGTTGGCTCATTCGTCATGGTGCGGCAGACGCGCCAACCCAAATCAAATTGATCGCCGGTCTCGGCAATCCCGGTACGCGGTACGCGCATAGTCGCCACAATGTCGGCTTTATAGTTGTCGAGCGATTTGCGCGCGAGCATGACTTGGCGTTTGCGCGAAAAAAATTCAACGCCGAACTTGCCGAAGGCAACGTGGGCGAATCGCGCGTGATGATTGCGAAACCGCAAACATTCATGAATCTGTCGGGCGATGCGATTGGTAAATTGTTCGCGTTCCACAAAATCGCGCCGCACGATTTGCTTGTCGTGTACGACGACCTGGATTTGCCACTCGGCAATCTGCGCCTGCGTCCGAAAGGCGGCGCGGGCGGGCATCACGGCATGGAATCCATCATCGCGCGCATTGGCACGTCCGAGTTTCCGCGCTTGCGCGTTGGCATCGGTCGTCCGAATCCAAATGCCGATGTGGATCATGTGCTCGGCGATTTTGCCGGCGACGAGCGAACCTTGATGGACGAAACGTTCGCGCGCACGTCCGACGCCCTCGAGGTATGGTTGCGCGAAGGGTTGAATGCGGCGATGAACAAGTTCAATTAAAAAGCTAAAAGGCAAAAGTATAAAGTCAAAGGCGAAGATCACTTTTTACTTTAAACTTTTTTGAATTCCGACTAATGAACCTATCCACTCTCCTTGCCTCAATCGAATCCCTATCTGCGTTCAAGCAACTCACGGATGCGATTCACACCGAGAACACCGTGCCAGCGGATGTGATCGAATCCGCGCGC
>CAZPIR010000200.1:3718-7152 GCA_964586085.1 uncultured Anaerolineaceae bacterium
TGCGTGTGCCGCTCGTCGTGCTTACCGCGCGCGCGGATCGCGCCAAACAACTTGCCGACGAACTCGGCGTGTGGTCGAAAAATGACAGCGCATTTCTTTTCCCGGAACCGGAACCGTTATTCTACGAACGGATGCCCTGGGGCACGGAAACGATCACCGCGCGTTTGAGCGCGCTCGCCGCGTTGAGCAATCACCCCACGCCAATTATCGTCACCTCGGCGCGCGCAATTTTGCAACCGACGATTCCCGTCAACGATTTTCGGAACGGCGCGCGCGTTCTGCGTCGCGATGAAAGTATCAACCTCACACAATTGATGACGACGCTTGTGACCCTAGGTTACGAGTACGCCGCAGTTGTGGAAATGCCCGGCACGTTCAGCCGGCGCGGCGGCATTCTCGATGTGTGGACGCCGATGAACCTGTACCCGATTCGCATGGAGTTGATCGGCGATGAGATCGAATCGCTCCGCGCGTTCGATCCAGCGACGCAACGTTCCGGGCAAACTCTCGATTCGATCACGCTCGTCGCCGCAAGTGAGGCGTTGCCCGCGCGCGGGCGCGACCTGGTTGCGCGGCTCGAAACCTGGAACTTGGACACGTGTCATCCGATTGCGGCTTCGGCGTTTCGTCAGGATTTTGATTCGCTGGGTGATGGTCGGCGTTTCAGTGGTATGGAATTTTATTTGCCGTACCTCTATTCCTCGTTCACTTCGCTGATGGATCATTTGCCCGGACGCGGTGTGCTCGTCGTTGAAGATTGGAACGAAGTCGAGAGCATGGCGCAGTCGCTCGAATTTCAAGCCGAGGATGTGCGTGCCGACCTGGAAGCGCGCCGCGAATTGCCGAGTGGAGTCGGCGCGCCGTACTGGAAATGGAATGCTCTGCGTGAACCTTTGCTCGCGCGCAAACGCTTGCTGTTCGATTTTGCTTCGCCCGGCGAATCGCTGGCAATGCCGTTCGTTCCAGGTCCGCGTTACGGCGGACAACTCAAACGTGTGATGGAAGAATTGCTCAACGCGCAACGCGATGGCGCGCGCACGATTGTCGTCACGCGCCAAGCCGAACGGCTCGCGAATCTTTTACGCGAACGTGACATTATTATCAAGCCGGTCGAGACGTTGACGAACGTTCCCGACCCGGGACACATCGCGCTCGTTCATGGCGGTCTTGCAGAAGGTTTCCGGTTTCAAGTTTCCAGTTTACCTAACCTGAAACCTGAAACCTTCAACCTGCAACTTTTAACGGATGCTGAACTCTTTGGCTGGTCGCGTCCCAAACCACATCGCACGAGCAAAGCACGCACGGCATCGCCCGAAGCGTTTTTCGCTGACCTTGCGATTGGCGATTACATCGTCCACATTGATCACGGCATCGGCGTGTTTCGCGGACTGACGCGCATCGCGTTGAACGGACCTGAGCGCGAGTACTTGTCGCTCGAGTACGCGCGCGGCGATCAGTTGTTTGTGCCGGTACATCAGATTGATCGGCTCAGTCGTTATGTGGCGCCGGGTGGACACGAGCCGACCCTGAGTCGCTTGGGCACGGTTGAGTGGTCACAGGTCAAGGAGCGCACACGCAAAGCGATTGCGGACATTGCTGATGAGTTGCTCGAACTCTATGCCGCGCGCGAAGTGGTGAGCGGGCACGCGTTTCCGCCGGACGATCAATGGCAACACGACATGGAAGCATCGTTTCCGTACGTCGAGACTGAAGATCAACTCGTCGCAATTGATCAGGTCAAAGCCGACATGGAACGTGCGCGTCCGATGGATCGTTTGATTGTCGGCGATGTGGGTTACGGCAAAACCGAGGTCGCGTTGCGTGCCGCGTTCAAAGCCGCGACGAGTGGCAAGCAAGTTGCGGTGCTCGTGCCAACAACCGTGCTCGCGCAACAACATTACAACACGTTCACCGAACGACTCGCCGCGTTTCCACTCCAGGTTGAAATGCTTTCGCGTTTTCGTTCCGACAAAGAGCAAACGCAAATTGTGGACAAGATTTCGGCGGGCACGGTGGACATTGTGATCGGCACGCATCGTTTGCTTTCGAGCGACGTGCAATTCAAAGACCTGGGTCTGTTGATTATTGATGAGGAACAACGCTTCGGTGTCGTGCACAAGGAACGTTTGAAACAACTGCGTCAAGAAGTGGATGTGCTCACGCTCACGGCGACGCCAATTCCGCGCACGCTCTACTTGTCGTTGAGTGGCGCGCGCGACATGAGCACGATTCAAACGCCGCCCGAAGATCGTTTGCCGATTCGCACGTACGTCGCCGAGTACGATGATCGCCTCGTGCGCGATTCAATTTTGCGCGAGCTGGATCGCGGCGGGCAAGTTTTCTTTGTGCATAATCGTGTGCGTGGCATTCACATCTTTGCCGAGCAAATTCGCAAACTCGTGCCCGAAGCGGTGGTCGGGGTAGGGCATGGGCAGATGGACGACGACCAGCTCGAACAAGTGATGAGCGAGTTTGCGCTTGGTCATTACGATGTCCTGATTTGCACGACGATCATCGAAAGCGGCATTGACATTCCGAACGCCAACACCTTGATTGTCAATCATGCGGACAAGTTTGGTCTCGCGCAACTGTACCAACTGCGCGGGCGGGTGGGGCGCAGTGCGGCGCGCGCGTACGCGTATTTCTTGCACGAAAAAAATCATCCGCTCTCGGCAGAAGCGCACGCGCGCTTGCAATCCATCGCCGAGGCGAGCGAACTGGGCGCGGGTTTTCAAATCGCGATGCGTGACATGGAGATTCGCGGCGCGGGCGAAATCCTGGGTGCGCGCCAATCGGGGCATATTGCCGCGGTCGGTTTCGATTTGTACTGTCGCTTGCTTGGCAATGCGATTGAGTCGGCGAAGAAAAATGAAAAGCGTGAGAAATCGAGCATCATCAACGGCGACGCCGACCTGGGTCTCGCGCCGACGATTGATTTGCCGGTGCAAGCGCACATTCCCGAAGAGTATGTGCCCGAAGCCGCGTTGCGTTTGAAATTGTATCGGCGGCTGGCAGACATTCGGGAGGATGCTCAGGTAACCGAAGTTACACAAGAGTTGCAAGACCGTTTTGGCGCGCCGCCGGAGCAAGTCGAAAATTTGTTGTACTTGCTCCGACTCAAGGTGGCGGCGTGGCACGCGCGACTCGCGGCGATTGCGATGGACGATGGGCGCATCCTGATTCGTTTCGGGCGCGAGAATGGCGTGTTGGCGGATCGCCTTGCAATCAAGTTTCGGGATCGTGTGCGCGTGGCGCGTGACCGTGCATGGGTTCCTGGTCCTGAAAGCAATCTGCGTTGGCGACAACAATTACTTGATGTCATCAAGGTGATGGGTGAAGTCAAGGCGAAAAAATAGACCGGATTGTTTCACCCACAAAACATTACCACCGAGACACAGAGAACGCAGAGAAGAAAACTTTTCTCCGCGTTTTTC
>CAZPIR010000201.1:0-7135 GCA_964586085.1 uncultured Anaerolineaceae bacterium
GACGAGCCCTGCAAGCTGCTGAGTTCAGGATCTTGCCGATATGCAATAGCCGAGCGGGTCATTGTGTCCATCGCCCACTAACAAAACGTACGTTGGTTTGGGGTCTTGCCAACTCGTTTTGGCGTACGCGAGAAAATCCCGAATCGCTTGCGGAGTTGCCAAACCATCCGCAAACTCGTCATAGACATCTTGCACGTCAATCAACTTGGTACGATAGCCCTGTGCGGCGCGCAAATTCACCAAGGGTTGCGCGCTCGCCAAAAACGCATTGTGAGAGATCACAATGTAATCTGCGCGATTGCTGGTTGAACCCAGGTTCGCCGACGCGTCGAGCGTGATGCTTGCCGGCGATTTCACCTGCGCATCGGTCAACGCAAAATACTCGCGCGGCGAAGTGACATTCGCGCCAAACGTGAGCGTGTACGGACCTGAGCCGGCAACACCCAGGTTGTTGAACACGGTCACACTGTACGGATCAGTAATATCGAACGCCTTGAGCGTGGCATTCGTAAAGTTCGTGATGGGATATTGCCAGGTGCCGCTCGCGAGCTGGCGAAAACGCAACGTGTCAGTCATCGCGGTAAAGGTTGCGTTGTACGCCACCTCGAACCAATTGACGAACATCAACGGCGAACCGCCCTGGGTATTCGTCACGCGCAAAGTATTGTTGCCGGACTGCAACAAGGATTGCGAGTATGTGATGACGCGCAGGTTGGCTTGCAAATTATTCCAGGTCACCGAGTTGCTAATTACCGTGCCATTCATCGCCAACGCCGCAGAATAGCTCCCCCCATTCAACCCAATCATCGGCAACGTCAAGGTCGCCGAGTATGTGCCGGTCGCCAGTCGATTGATTGGGAAAGAGTAATCTACATAGCCAGGTCTAGGCGGATCCGCTCCTGCTAATGAGGTTTGAATATAATTCCACAGCCAATGGTCGCCGTCTTCCCAGGGAATCGCGCCGCGATAAAAATGATTCTCTTCCATGTGAATCGTGTCGGTGAACACGACCGGCGACGAACCGGCAACATTGCCATCCCGCAACAACATGCGTTTGCCATTTGCCACGTTAAACGTGAACCAGTAAATATTCGCGGTCGAGTACTTGCTGGTGGCGGCTTGACCAAAGAATTCAAAATAGTTACCCGCGCCACAGGTCGTCGTCCAGGTCGAACCCACAACATTGATCGCCAATTCAACCTCGGCGTCGAACAACTGCAATTGCGCCGCGTTGAGCGTGGCTGGATTCACGCCGGCATTTTGCAACGCCTGACACGTCACCCGATAAATGCCGTCCGTATTCACGGCAATCTTGTACCACGTGCCGGCAGGATAACGCGGCGCGCGTACCGGCGCAGTCGGCGCGCGTGGCGCGCGCCAATTTTGCGCTGAATTATAATTCACGAATGCTTGTTGCAAAATCGGTTCAAACGCGCCTTCGTTGACCGCGCCGCCGAGCGTTTGCGCGGTGCGTCCACGCGGATAACTCAACGTGACCTCGACGCGCAGACGACGATGAAAAGTAAGTTGCCGTGTCGCAGGATTGTACTGTACGGGATTGAATTCGACGACGACAAAATGTTGACTGCGCCAATCGCCCGTTCGCGCAATCTGGGCGGCGGACGCCGGATAATTTCGATTCGCAGAATAAGTCGTGGCATCCGGCACAATGACCGAACCGGCATAACTGGGCAAACTCGCGCGCGGATCGTTCGTCACGCGCTCGGTCGGTTGCGGAAGCGGCGGGTTGGCAAGCGCATCCGTGCGCGCATCGTCCGCGACAATCGCGAGCGACGCCACCGCGCCGGGCGGAATCGCGACCATCGCCGATTGCGTGGGCAGTTGCGGCTTGCCGGGTTCAATCGTATGTCCCAGCCCGGGAATCGTGATGGAGCTGAATGTGCCCGCCGAGGTGCGTTGCGCGCGCACAGTGTAATCGGCAACATTCAATTCGAGCACGATGCGATTCGTGTCCGATTGCAGAACGCGCACACCCGACGATGTGGATTGTGCTTCCACCGGCGGCGTGATCCATAAACCAAATAGTACAGCGACCAAACCGAAAACACTGGCAACCAATAAAATTCGAGTGGATTGTTTGTTCATATTAAAATCTCTGGGCATTAAATCGGATGACGTATAAAAATGGGGCGCACGGCTGGTGCGCCCCAACACCGAAAAACATGTCTCGCTATTTATGCTTGCGTGCAATCACGATCATCGCACCACTCGCGATTATAGCACCAATCGCGACAAAAACCAACAGCGTCGAATTGGCATCCGCTGAATACGCTCCCAAACTACTGAGCAGGACAGCCGTCGGGTCGCGCGACCAAAAACTCGCGGACGAATTCAACGAGGTAGCAGACGCGCTCGTTGCTTGCGCCGTGTTCGTCGTCCAGTTTGTGTTCGTCACCGTCACCGGTCCGGCGATACAGGCTGTGTACGTGTACACGTTCAGACTGGAAAACGTACAGCCAGACATGTCCAACAACGGCGTGGTGATTTCGTTGACCGCAATCGAGGTCAGGGTTGTGTCGCCGGTGTTTTCGACCAGGAACCGGAAATAAACATCCTGCCCCACCGTGCGCGTGACGAACGTTGTCCAGGGACCACTCGCGGTCGGACCGGCTTGCTTGCGCAACGAGATACTCGGCGAAAGCGTCTTGACCTGGATCGGCGCGGACGCCGTATTGCCTGTGCCACCATTCGTGGACGACACCGCACCGGTCGTGTTTGTATAGACGCCCTGCGTCGCACCGGTCACAGTGACACCAAAGGAACAACTACCATTCGCGGCGATGCTTCCGTTCGTCAATGCAATCGTACTGGGATTGGTTGTGTTGAGCGTGCCGCCGCATTGCGATGTGGATGTCGTCGCAACGGTCACACCTGCCGGCAACGTGTCCGAGAATTGCACACCGGTCAACCCGGTGGACTGGTTTGGATTTGTTAGCGTAAACGACAAGACCGTAGTTGCGCTAACATAGACCGGCGATGCCGCAAATATCTTGGCGATACTCGGCGGCGCAATGGCGGTCAGCGATGCAGTCGCGTAACCGGTCGAGGTTTTATTCTGCCCGCTCTCGGTTGAACCGATATAGCCGCTTACATTATCGAACGTGCCGGCGCGCGTGGGTTTGATGTTGACTTGCGCCGTGCAGATTGCGCCCGCCGTCATATTGTTGGCGGTATAAGTCAACGTCGTTGCACCAGCAGATGGATTAAACGTAATACCGGTACAACCGGCACCCGATGTGCCGCTACTCGGCGAACTAGCGACTTCGAGACCCGCCGGCAATGGATCGCTAAAGGTCACGTTTGTCAACGGCTCGTTCGCGGTTTGCGTGTTGCTGATCGTAAACGTCAGCGTCGTCACCGTGTTGGTCGGGATCGTCGTCGGCGAGAAAATTTTGCTGATGGTCGGCGGCGGAGGCAAATTGGAACAGCCGCTGAATTTGACGTTGTCATAGTTTAGACCGGCACCCTGGTTATCATTCGTCGCGCCAGTCGCGGTGAGCCGGAAATTAGTCGTACCCGTCAAACTCGTCAAGCCGGAAAAATCCACCGTGTGCGTTACAAACGTAATCGCCGGATTGGTCACATTGAAAATGTTGGTAAAGCCGGAACCATTGTTATAAGCCAAGGTCAATGCTGTGGGACCGGGTGGCAGACCATCATTCTTGACCGCAAAACTCATCGTCACATTACTATAATGCCGGGTGTCCACGGTAAACGAAACCACCTGCCCCGAGTTCTTGTAACCCCAACTCGACCACGAGTACGAATCATTCACACCACTGTTACTGACAATTGCCGTATTTGCCGGGATGAATGCAGAAGCTGTAGCCGTGGCTACATTGGATGCCTTGACTGCCGGAATGCCGCCGGCGGTGTCCGGCGGATTGGTCATGGTGCTTGGCATCGTCCAATTCGCCATTGTTTGCCCGGGCGTACACGCCGGCGCATTCGCCACTGTGAGCGAGGCGCTCCCGGTATTGCCGGTGTTCGTCGTCGTGTTGATGAACAAATTGCCGGTCGTGTTGTTGTACGTCGTCAAGCCCGATGCGGTCACATTGATTTTGATGACACAACTACTGTTCGGCGCAATCGTGGCATTTTGAAATGTCAGCGAGGTCGCGCCACTTGTCGGCACCGGCGAGAACGCGCCACTGCCACAACCACTGTACGAAATACCGGGCGTGCCGGCGACCGAGACGCCACTCGGCAAACCATCGGTAAACTGGACGCCGCTGATGCTGATGGTATTTGTATTCGGAATGGTAAAGATCAACTGCGAAACGCCGCCGGGCAAAATCGAGTCCGGCACAAAACGTTTGCCAATCGTCATGTTGGCAGGACCGACAATCGTGGCGTAACGCACACTCGACACAAAATCCGAATTGTAGTGATAACTACTGCCGGAAAAATCATAGATGAGCGTGGACAAGGTTTGCGACGACCCGCCGCCGCCAATGATCGTCACATTGTAGACAACCGTGACCGTGCCGCCGTATTTGCCGGTGCTGTAACACGAACGATAGTTGGGCGAGTTGGGATTGTTTTCCCAGTTACACCCGTTGGCATACAGTTTAATTCCCGCCAGCGAGTCCGTGCCGGCATTCGCCGAATACGTCGTCGTCACCGAATTGATCCGAAAGATCGTGTTGGGAAAATTGATAAAACTTTCGATCTGCTCGTACCCTTGCGTCGCGGTGCTGGCGTTCAATGTGATGTTATAGGTGTTGCCCACAATCAACGACATCGCGCCGCCAATCGGAATGGACACGCCATCTAACTTTACGTCCGTCGTCGCGTTGCGGTTTTGCGAGATCAAGTGCTCGACAAAAATTTCGCGCGGGGTCGTGCTCGTCGCCGTAACGCCGGCGTCCGCCGTCACGGTGATGTGATATCGGCGCGCGGTGTTGTACGCATTGGCGTCGCGCGTGACCGTCACCTCAAAATAAAAATCGTGGCACGCGCTAACCCCTAGCGACGACCACGTAATTGGATTCTGGGAACCAGAACGTAAATTGATGTACGTGTTGCTCGTGTCCCACACAAAACTTGCGCTGAGATTCGTGGCTACCGCATCACCGGTATTGCACACACGCACACCGACCGGAAAATTGTTGGGACCAACGTTGACATTGTTGCTGTCCAAGCCCACAACATTCCATGTGATTGGCGTGATCGAAAAGGTCGCCGCCGCCATCACCGGAGTGACCTGGGAAAACAAAATCGCGCTGACCAATAAAACGCCCAACCCAAACGCAACGCCAAACTCAACCACCCGCCGTGAATTGTGGCAACCCCACCCCTTGATTTTCATTTCTGCTCCTTGGCAACCGGGAGCCAATCTGCCATAGGTCGGTGAGGCAAGCCGCGTCACTTGCCACCGTGCGCGAGTCTAACTTTTTTTCGCGCGCAACCAGAACACTAGTAATCCTACAACACCAATTGCTCCCAAGCCCAATCCTAATTCTGTGACGCGCACTCCGCCCGGCGCAGTGATAATGAGGGGACCGTGCCGCGCAGAGGCGCCGCCGTATTCAATGTCTTCCAGTTGATAGTAATACGTTTTACCCGCTTGGACGCCGGCATCTTCAAAGCGATACTTGCCGCCGGTCACCGCATCGGGCGACGCGGCGATGAGTTGATCGTTGACTTTGACGAACGGACCTTGTTCGCTTTCGCCGCGATAAAGGTTAAACCCGGCTGTGTTGATTTCCGTCGCCGTCGTCCACTCGACGATGATTCGCGTCGGCGCGGATGAACACGCCGACAGAATCACGAGGACGAGCATACTCGAACGCATGAGGAATTTTTTCAATCGTCAACCCTATTGATTATAAAATGATCCAGTCGGCGTGGAATCATTTGCCACGCGCAACCTGATTCTACAGAAAAACGAGCAAGCGGGCAATAGTTCTCCCGTTTGCTCGTTTTTGATTACAGCAAACTTTACCGATCAACCGCAGGATTTATTTGCGGCGCATCGTCACGAATGCAATCGTCGCGGCGGCAAGCACGCCCAACGCGCCGAGTTGCAACCAACGATTCGATTCCACCGTCGCCGAGATTTCGTTCAAGGTCACAGCGGTGGGAGTGTTGAAACCGAGATTGTGATCTTCGACTTCGCCAGCACCAAAACGTCCGGTAAAAGCACCGGTCGAACTGAAACTCGGAAAGTTGCAAGTGCCGTTGTCTGGACCAGCACTATCGTTCCGCTCAAAGATACGCCAGCGCGAGTAAAAAGTTCCGCTTGAGGACGTTCCACCCGGAACATTGATGGTCACTGTATTGTTGCCAACAACCACGGCTTGATTATTGACGACCAAATCTCCGTCATCAATACCATCACCCGCCCAATCAATCCATGCGATTAGACAACCACTCGCGCCCGACACGACCACATTTGCCGTGTTCGTACTACCGGCATTCCATTGCGTGCCAAACAAACCAACACCATCTTCGTCGTTGGGCGAGCCAGTCGTGTTGTCTTTCTTGGCATCACTGGTATTTTGTTGCCCATTGTCCTCTGCATCTTCTTGAGAACCAAGTTTCGGCGCGCCAGCAAGGATCACGTGACCAGCCGAGTTGGTACCTGTGGTAATTGCATTGTACACAACTGGACCGGATGGCAAATCACCATAGTCCAAGCGGGTCGTTTCAAAAAGTTCGAGCACGATGTCATTATCTTCTTGACCACCTGTAACTTGGAGCTGGATCACATTCGCGCTGGTAAAACTTGCCGCCGAATAACCCGGACAAGCCGAAAACAGATTTGTGTTCGCGTATCGGAAAACTAACGCTACCGCCGGGTCACCTGAAACAACCGGGGGATTGGGCAATCGCACCGCCAGATACGAACAATGCGTTGCATCACTATAAACGGTCACCGTCACTACATCTCGCGTAGTCCCAAAGTTGTTCGAGTGGACAATTGCCACAAATGCATTGTCACCACCGGTCGTCAGGTCAACATTGCCTAAACCGGAGTAGTTAATGTTAGGGCTGTTGTCATTACCATCATAAGTAAAGATCGAGTATGCTGTAACATTGGCATCTTGGCTTTGTGCCATACGCCCAAGTCCGCCACCGTTCACATCAATCTGCGCTTGGCTACCCGAAC
>CAZPIR010000202.1:0-7130 GCA_964586085.1 uncultured Anaerolineaceae bacterium
CATGCTCATGCACCTCTTGCCCGGCGATCCCGCGTTCCTCATCGCCGGGTTGAACTCGCCGGAAGAAGAGGTGATTCGCCTGCGTTCACAACTCGGACTCGATCAACCACTTGCAATTCAGTACTGGCGTTTTCTCGCCAATCTCCTGCAAGGCGATCTCGGGAAATCCATTCGCAGTTCCTCGCCAGTGTTGAGCGAAATTATCGCGCGCATGCCCTGGACAATTTTGCTCGCGTTCGTCAGCACGCTGATTGCCACGCTCATCGGTATTCCTGCCGGCGTCATCGCCACGCGCTGGCGCAACTCGGTCCCCGATTACCTCACCTCGCTCGTCACCTTGTTTGGCATCTCGATGCCGGTTTACTGGCTCGGTCTCATGCTCATCATTCTATTCGCCGTGCAACTCAAGTGGCTTCCCGCCGGCGGCAACGAAGGCGCATCGAGTGTGATTCTCCCGGCAGTTACGCTCGCCGCGTTTTCGATCGCGCTCATCGCACGCATGACGCGCTCGAGCATGCTCGAAGTGCTGGGACAAGATTATCTGCGCACCGCGCGCGCCAAAGGTCTGCGCGAAAACTCGGTCATCTTTCGCCACGCGCTCAAGAATGCGTTTATCCCGGTTGTTACCGTCATTGGTTTGCAACTCGGCATGTTGCTGAGCGGCTCGGTGCTGACCGAAACCGTCTTTGGTTGGCCCGGCATCGGACTCTTGCTCGTGGATTCGATTTTCGCGCGCGATTATCCGGTTGTGCAAGGTGTGGTGATGGTCTTTGCTGTAATCTTTACTCTGCTCAATATTCTGGTAGATATTTTCTATGCCTACCTTGACCCGCGCATCCACTACACCTAATCGTTGGCGAATTTTCCTGCGCCGCCGCACCGCGCTCTTTGGTGCGCTGATTCTGTTGCTTCTCGTCGGCGCATCGCTCGCCGCACCTCTGCTTTCGACCCAGGATCCGGAAAAGATGGTGCTCGCGCAAGTGCTCAAGCCGCCGTCGCCACAATTTCCGCTCGGCACCGATTATCTGGGGCGCGATATTTTGACGCGTATTCTGTACGGCGGACGCCTGTCGTTGCTCATTGGTCTGCTCGCCGTTGCGGTTGGTCTCGCGATTGGCGTGCCGCTCGGCGCCGTGTCCGGCTATTACGGCGGTTGGGTTGACCTTGTGATTCAACGCATCGCCGACATTCTGCTTGCCTTCCCCGGCTTTTTACTTTCACTTTCACTTGTCGCCGCACTTGGCGTCGGTCTGCAAAACGTCATCATCTCGGTCGGCATCGGCGCACTGCCCTCGTTCATTCGCTTGGTGCGTAGCTCGGTGCTGACGATTCGCGAACTCACGTACATCGAAGCCGCGCGTTCGACCGGCGTGCCCGACTGGGTGATTCTATTTCGCCACATTCTGCCGAACGCGATGGCGCCGGTCATCGTGCAAGCCACGCTCAATCTCGGCACCGCGATCTTGGTCGCGGCAGGTTTGGGATTCCTGGGTCTCGGCGTGCGCCCGCCCACACCCGAATGGGGCACGATGCTCGGCGAGGGACGCAGTTATATTTTTAGCGCGTGGTACGTAGCGACGTTTCCCGGCGTCGCAATTTTTCTCGCGGTGCTCGGTTTCAATCTACTCGGCGACGGCTTGCGCGATGCGCTCGACCCTCGGCTGAAAAATCTTTAGGACGGAAGACGAAAGACGGAAGCGAATTTCGTCCTTCGTCTTTCGTCGTTCGTCCCTTCTGGAGGACTTGTGATCAATCAAGAACGTCTCATCAACACGTTTTTCGATCTCGTCAAAATTGATTCGCCAACCGGCGGCGAGCGCGGTGTGGCAGGTTATCTGATCGCCAAATTACAAGCCCTGGGTTACAAAACGCGCTTGGATGATATGCTCAACCTCACCGCGTTTTTACCGGGCAAGGGCGAGCCGCTCTTGCTCAGCTCACACATGGACAGCGTGCCACCGTGTCACGGCATTCAGCCACGTATCGAAGAGGGCATCATCAAATCGAGCGGCAACACGATTCTCGGCGGCGATGACCGCGCAGGAGTCGCGAGCATCATCGAAGCGATTCAGGTCATTCACGAAAACAAATTGCCGCATCGTCCCATCGAATTGGCATTTCCGGCACAAGAGGAACCAGGTCTGCTCGGCTCGGCAGTGCTCGACTATTCCCAGTTCAAGGCGAAAATGGGTGTCGTGTTCGATTACGATGGACCGATTGGCGCGATCATCGTCAGCGCGCCGGCAACGTACAACATGGACGTGACGATTACGGGACGCGCGGCACACGCGGGCGCGGTGCCGGAAAAAGGCATCAATGCGATTGTCGTCGCGGCGGAAGCCATCGGCAATATGAAACTAGGTCGGCTCGATTACGAAACAACCGCGAACATCGGCATGATTCGCGGCGATCTCGCGCGCAACATCGTCGCAGAGACGTGCGAGGTGACGGCGGAAACACGTAGTCGGCGCGAATCGAAACTCGAACGCCAAAAGAAAGCGATGCTTCGCGAGTTTGAGCGCGCGGCGAAAAAACATCATGCGAAAGTGGATGTGAAATTGCGCTATGCGTATCCGGCGTACCGCATTCCGGCGCGCGCGCCGATTGTGCAACTCACGCGCGAGGCGATGGCGCGTATCGGTCGCACGCCGAAACTCGATGTGGCGGGCGGCGGGAGCGACGCGAATCAATTCAACGCGCACGGCATTCAATCTATCGTCACAAGCATCGGCATCGAAAAGATGCACTCGACCCAGGAATTTATTCCGGTCGTCGAGTTGGTCAAATGCGCCGAGCTTGCGCTTGCATTGGTCAAGGTATAAGTTTTCCGGTTGTCATTTCGAGGAGCGCTTTTTGCGACGAGAAATCTCCAAGCGATTGGGAGCGATTTCTCGCCGCTACGCGGCTCGAAATGACAAGAACATGGATGTGAGATGACCGAACCTCAGTGGCACATTCTTTGCAAACCCGGCGACGTGGCGCGCCATGTCCTTTTGCCCGGCGACCCAGGTCGCGTCAGACGCATCGTCGCGCAGATGGACGACACGCAACTCGTCGCGGAGAATCGCGAGTACATCGTCTACACGGGAACGACAAACGGTGTGCCAGTCAGCGTCTGCTCGACCGGCATCGGCGGTCCCGCCGCTTCGATAGCGCTCGAAGAGTTGGTCAACGTGGGCGCGCAGGTCTTTATTCGCGTTGGCTCATGCGCCGGCCGCCTCGAAGACATTCCGATTGGCATGCCCATCGTGATTCAAGCCGCGTATCGCGGCGAAGGCACTTCGAACGCGTACTTGCCGCTCGGTTTTCCGGCAATCGCCGACCTGGATGTGTCCGTCGCACTGCGCGATGCCGCGCGCGCGAGTGGGCAAGATTTTCGCATCGGCATTGCTGACACGCGCGACGCATTTTATCGCGCCGACGTAGAACTTGCAGAGCGGATGCGCAAGGCCGGTGTCATCGCGGCGGAGATGGAAGCGGCGGCATTGTTCGTCGTCGGCGCATTTCGCGGTGTGCGCGTCGGCGCAATTGCGACCACCGATTCGAACAAGTGGTTGCCGGTGCAACTGCCCGCCGACGAACGACGCGCCTTGTTCGCGCAAGGCGAAAAGAAAATGATCGCCATCGCATTACGCGCGATGCAGTTGTTGGCAGAGCGCGAAATCTAAAAAACGGGGCGCAAGTGATTGCGCCCCGTTTAATTAAAGGTTGACTGGTTAGGTCACGACCCACCGTACTCGATCTGCGAAATCTGATTCAACTTTTCCCAGCGATGTGTGGCGAGAATGCGCCGCACCGTGCCGGACTTGGAACGCATACCCAACGATTCGGTTGTCGCGCCGCCGCTGACGTAATGCACACCCTTGACGAGTTCACCATCGGTGATGCCGGTCACAGAGAAATAAACATTGTCACTGCGCACCAGGTCGTCGTTTAGCAAAGGTTGCTCAAGCGCATACCCCATCTGACGCGCGTAATCACGTTCAGAATCATCACGAGGCCACAGCTTGCATTGAATTTCGCCGCCGAGACATTTCATCGCGCACGCGCTAATCACGGCTTCGGGTGAACCGCCGATGCCGAACAACACGTCCACGCCGGTGCCTTCGAGCGCGGTCGAGAGCGCGGCGGCAACATCGCCATCGGTGATCAATTTGAGACGCGCGCCACACGCGCGTGCTTCGTCCACATACTTTTGATTGCGCGGACGATCCAGGACGACGACGGTGAGGTCGCTCACCAATTTACTTTTTGCACGCGCAATGGATTCGAGATTGTTTTTGACCGGCGCGGTAATGTCCACTTTGCCGCGCGCCGCCGGACCTACCGCCAGTTTGTCCATGTAAACCAAATGACCAGGCGCGAACATCGTGCCGCGTTCGGCTACCGCGACCACTGACAAGGCATTCGGCAAACCAAGCGAAAGCAAACGTGTGCCATCAATCGGATCCACCGCAATGTCCACCGCGGTCACCGGCACAGCGGCTTCGCGCACCGTTGCCGCCGCGCCAACGTGCTCGCCGTTGTACAGCATTGGCGCATCATCTTTTTCGCCTTCGCCGATCACGACGACGCCATCAATCTCGACCGTGTCAAGCATCAGGCGCATCGCGTCCACCGCCGCTTGGTCGGCATTGTTCTTGTTGCCGCGTCCCATCCAACGCGCCGCGGCGAGCGCCGCCGCTTCGGTTGTGCGAACCAATTCCAGAGCAAGGTTACGTTCAGGAGTAGCCATGAGTCAACCTCCTCGTTGAGTATATTGATTCTATTCTACTCGGAATAGAATGGATTGACAAGCGCGTGATAAAAACAAAACTCGCCGGTTTGCATTCGCAAATTCCGGCGAGTTGATCGTTTACGCTTCGACCACACCCAACCCAGGTTGGTCTGGGAGAATCATCTTGGCGCCTTCGTAACACACGCCCTTGAAGCTATCATTGCGAATAAGCAAAGGACCATCCAGGTCAGCATAATCGGCGAGCGGCGCGAGATGCGCGGCGGCAGTCACACCAATCGAACTCTCAACCATGCAACTGAGCATCACTTGCATATCAAGCGCGCGCGCCGTGTGAATTGCGCGCAATGCTTCGCGAATGCCGCCCGTCTTCATCAACTTGACGACCACACCATCCACCGCGCCGGCATGTTCCGCCACATTGCGCGCGGTCTTGACCGGCTCATCCGCGAAAATCGGCAAGCCAAATTTTTGCGCACGCAACCATTTCAATCCTTCAATGTCACCGACCGGCAAGGGCTGTTCGATAAATTCCAAATCGTACTGCGCAAGGCGCGGAATCATTTGCGCGGCTTGCTCGCGTGTCCACCCGGCGTTCGCATCCACGCGCAATTTTGCCTTCGTCGCGTTGCGAATTGCCGCGACCATCGCCTCGTCGTTCGCGCCGCCGACCTTGACCTTGATGATTGGCAAGCCGGATTCTTTGGCGCGTTGCGCCATCACTTCCGGTTCGTCCATCGCAATCGTGAACGAGGTCAATGGCAAACGTGTTGGGTCAAGTCCGAGCAAACGATAGAGCGGTTGCCCCAAGCGTTTGCCCCACACATCATGCAGAGCCAGGTCAATCGCCGCACGCGCGGCTTGCGAGCCGGGCGGCAAACGGCTGAGAATGTCTTCGATCAAAAACGGATCATCGCATTTGCCCAGGTCATCGGCAACGCGCGCCAAGTAATCCATAATGCCCGTTTGCGTTTCGCCGTGATACGTAACCGCCGCGCCCTCGCCCAGCCCTTCGTCGAGATGCGCGAGTACATTGTAACGCCGGTCGTCTGCGCCGTGCGCGATGCGAAACGTCGTGCGTAGTTCGAGTGTCAATGCTTCCCAAGTCAACTTCATTGGAATCTCCGTGTCCCGATATGATGTTCGCGCAACCACGCGCGATAATTCGACGCGGCGGGATTGAAACTGTTGTACGAAATTCCGCGCGCCGCGCCGTTCGCATGAATGAACTCGTCGCCGCCGAGCGAGATGGCAACATGCGTGATACGTTCGTACGCATCGCTTAACGCACTTGCTTCGCCAAAGAAAACCAGGTCGCCGGGTGCGGGCATCCCTTCAACAACCATGCCCGCACGAAATTGCTGATCGGCATCGCGCGGAATGGCAACACCCAGGAATCCGTAAAACGTTTGCGCGAGACCGGAACAATCGAACCCGAACGGCGTACGCCCACCCCAGAGATATGGCACTCCGACAAATTGGCGAATGAGATTCAACGTGTACGCAATACCATTCGCATCCGCGCGTGGTCGTTTTGCAATTGGCAACAAATTGTCTTGCACGCCGTTTGCAACCCAGACGATTCGCTGATCGGGCAAACGGACTGCCGCCATGTCGCCGCGCTGTTCGATCATCGGCAAGGCAACCGCGAACGGTAATTTAGCAACGACATTTGTACGCTCGGCATCATCGTATGCACGGACGAGTTCGCCTTGCACAAGCACGTTGCACGACCCGGCGTACTCGCGCAGAATTTTTTCCTCGGCGCGCAAGAGCGTGACCGCTTGCGTCCAACCGATGTACCCATCGTGCTCGCATTGCACGCGTGCCCAGTCGTCACGTTCCTCAAGCACGCGCACGATTTCGCCAAGCTTGGCTTGCGTGAGGCGCTCGGACAACGAACTTTTCCCGCGTCGCACATCAGCAACCGCGCGCATAATCATCGCGTGCGGCGGCGCATCGTTCACCAAAATTTTGAGCTGGCTCAACGCGCCGGACACAACCGACAACGCACTTTGCTCTTGCGCGCGTGTCAACACCTCTCCAGCAAGTGTGATGCCGTTTTCATTTTGCGTTGCTTTGACATCAAATACAGTCACGCGCGAATCGTACTGCGCGCGTCGAAAACGATAGAGCGCATCGTTCGCCTCATCGCCGCGCCGAGCGAGAAAATCAAACACGCGCGTGACCCACTCGAACAGCAATTCGTTGTGAACCGTGTGACCGATGCCGCTCGGAATCCAGTACTCACAATCGGGAATGTTCCGCGCGATAAATTCGGCGTGGCGCATCGGCGCGTTGACACGATCTTGCGCGCCCTGAATCACAAATGTCGGTCTCTGCACGCGCGCCAAATCTTGCGGCGTGTAATTCGGCTCGGTGATAATGGCGTGCA
>CAZPIR010000203.1:0-7114 GCA_964586085.1 uncultured Anaerolineaceae bacterium
AGTATCGCAAACAATCGGCGATGGAATAAATGATGCGTTAAAAAATTGCTATCGCCATTGACAACAAAATTTTTCTGTGCTATACAATTCCCATCGAAAGATGCTGACTCGGACGAGTAGCCGGCGAACGAAATTCAGAGAGTCAATCAATATTGGTGTGAGATTGATATTTCCGAAAACGGCGAATGGACCGACGAGTTTCCCGCTGAACGGCGCAAGCCAAGTATGCGTGGACGGAAAACGCCCCCGTTATCGTGGCAGAAGGAATTTAGGTCACGTGACCCGCGTTCCTGCAAATGAGTGAGACTGGCATAATCCTATCGTCCGCATGATAGGATTATTTTTTTAGAGGCGTTGCATAAAACGTTTCCACCCCAGTCTAATCAGGGTGGCACCACGAGAGCCAAGCAACCTCTCGTCCCTTGCGTAGAGTAATCTGCGCGAGGGACGAGAGGTTTTTTATTTTTTGCGAATGAAATGGAGGACTCGATGACATATCCCAATTTCGATGAGTTTAAAAATTTGGCGAGCCAGGGAAATTTGATTCCGGTGTATCACGAACTCAATGCCGACATGGACACACCCGTGTCGGTCTATCTGAAACTGCGCGGCGCGTACGAATCATTCTTGCTCGAATCGGTCGAGGGCGGCGAACAGTTAGCGCGTTATTCCTTCATCGGGGTCAATCCGTCGCGCGTCATCACAATTCGCAATGGACACGTGACAATTCGTAACCACACCACGACGACATTCGAAACCAACGATCCGTTGAACGCACTGCGCGATTTTCTCGCGCCGTATCACGCGGTCACCGTCCCAGGTCTGCCGCGCTTTTTCGGCGGCGCGGTCGGCTTTCTCACGTACGACCTCGTGCGCTACATCGAACACTTGCCGCGCACCGCACGCGACGAACTCGATTTGCCCGACGCGATTTTTTTGCTGACCGACACACTCATCGCGTTCGACCAGGTCAAGCATCGCACGCTCGTGATTGCGAACGCGCACATCGAGGGCAACATTCGCGCCGCGTACGACGATGCGATTGCGCGCATCGAAAACATCGTCACGCGCTTGAATCAACCGGTGCCCGCATCAAATCACGTGCCTCTGCCAAACGGACACAAACTGCAATCGAATGTGACGCCCGAACAATTCGTGGCGATGGTCAAACGCGCGCAAGAGCACATCGCCGCGGGCGATATTTTCCAAGTCGTGCTTTCGCAACGTTTCTCGCGTGAGACCGAAGCCGATGCGTTTTCGATTTATCGCTCGCTGCGCCGCTTGAATCCCTCGCCGTACATGTTCTTGCTCGATTTTCGCGATTTGCAATTCATCGGCTCATCGCCCGAAGTGCTCGTCCGCCTCGAAGACGATGTCGCACAACTCAATCCGATTGCCGGCACACGTCGGCGCGGCAAAAATGAAAACGAAGACGCGCAACTCGAAGCCGAATTATTCAACGACCCGAAAGAACGCGCCGAGCACGTGATGCTCGTTGACCTGGGTCGCAACGACCTGGGTCGCGTGTGCGAGTACGGCTCAGTCCAAGTGCCCAAGTTTATGACGGTCGAGCGATTCTCGCACGTGATGCACATTGTCTCGCGCGTCATTGGCAAACTCCGCCGCGAGTTCGGCGCATTCGATTTACTGCGCGCGACGTTTCCAGCCGGCACGGTGTCCGGCGCACCCAAGGTTCGCGCGATGGAAATCATCGAAGACCTGGAAGGCACACGACGCGGACCGTACGCGGGCGCGGTGGGTTATTTCGGTTTTCCGGTCGCGGGCAAAAGCAACATGGATTTTTGCATCACGATTCGCACGCTCATTCAACGCGGCAAGCAAGTATTCGTTCAAGCCGGCGCTGGCATCGTCGCCGATTCCGACCCGCTCGGCGAACATCACGAATGTGAAAACAAGGCGCGCGCGTTAGTCCGCGCTGTCGAAATTGCGGAGCAGAATTCTTAAACCACGAATAACACGAATCAACACAAAAAAATAATTCGCGTTAATTTTGAAAGGAGTCTTCCAAAATGATCCTCGTCATTGATAACTATGATTCGTTCACCTACAACCTCGTGCAATATCTCGGTGAGTTGGGTGCAGAGTTGCAAGTCGTACGCAATGACCAAATCACGCTCGATGAAATCGCGCAACTCGCGCCCTCGCACATTGTCATCTCGCCCGGTCCCGGCAATCCGAGCGAAGGCGGCATTTCGAACGAGGTCATTCGCGAGTTTCATCGCACCGTGCCAATCCTAGGTGTGTGCCTGGGTCATCAATGCATCGGCGCCACGTTCGGCGGCAACGTCACGCGCGCGCCGCGTTTGATGCACGGCAAGACCTCGGCGATTTATCACGATGGGCGCGGCATCTTTGCAGGCGTGCCCAGTCCATTCGAAGCCGGACGGTATCACTCGCTCATCGTCCAAGCCCCCCTGCCCGACGAATTGTATGTGACCGCGCAAACCCAGGCAGGCGAAGTGATGGGCATTCGCCACAAACAATATCCGCTCGAAGGCGTCCAGTTCCATCCCGAAAGCGTGCTGACCCAGCACGGCAAACAAATTCTCCAAAACTTTTTGAATCGAGGTGCATGATGATTCGCGAATCCATCGCCAAATTAATCGAGAAACAAAATCTCACGCACGACGAATCCGCGAGCGTGATGAACGAAATTATGGACGGCACCGCGACGCAAGCACAGATGGCATCGTTCCTCACCGCGTTGCGTGTCAAGGGCGAGACCGTGGACGAAATCACCGGTTGCGCGCGCGTGATGCGCGAAAAAGCGATTGCGGTCAAACCACAACGCACCGACCTGGTTGATATTGTCGGCACCGGCGGCGACGTCGCGAACACGTTCAACATTTCGACGACGGCGGCATTCGTCGCCGCGGGCGCGGGACTCGGCGTAGCGAAACACGGCAATCGCGCCGTGTCGAGCAAAAGTGGAAGCGCGGATGTGCTCGAAGCACTTGGCGTCAACTTGAATCTCACACCCGAACAGGTTGCGCTGTGCATCGACCGCGTGGGCATTGGATTTTTATTCGCGCAAAAATTACATCCCGCGATGAAAAATGTTGCGCCCGTACGCAAAGACCTCGGCATTCGCACCGTGTTCAACATCCTAGGTCCGCTTACGAATCCCGCACGCACGCCAACCCAGGTCGTCGGCGTGTACGATGCGCGCCTCACCAATACCGTCGCGAATGTTTTGCACGCGCTCGGCGTGCGCTCGGCGTACGTATTCAACAGCGCCGACGGTCTCGACGAATTGACCACGACCGGCATCAATCGCATTTCACGTTTCGACAACGGCACGGTTCACGACGAAGAACTTGATACGCGCGACCTGGATTTGCCGCGCGCCACACGCGAGGATTTGCGCGGCGGCACACCAACCGAGAACGCACATATCACGCGCCAAATTTTATCGGGTGCTGAACGTGGCGCGAAACGCGATGTGGTGGCGCTCAACGCCGCCGCCGCGCTCGTCGCCGGAGGCAAAGCGAAAAATTTGCGCGAGGGTCTCGCGCGCGCAAACGCTTCGATTGATTCCGGCGCGGCGCAAAACGCGCTCGCTAATTTGGTCGCGCTCAGCTCGAGTTTTGCACAATAAAAATTAGCCGCGGACAAATTTTTTCACCACAGAGACACAGAGGTCACAGAAATTTAAAAGAAAAAACTCTGCATTCTCTGTGCCTCTGTGGTAAATTCTGTTTTGAGATAAACCAATGATTTTAGATGACATTATCGCGCACAAGCGCCAAGAAGTTGAAACACAAAAACAACGCGTCCCGTTCGATAACATTCGCGCACGCGCACAAGCCGCATCCGCGCCACGCGATTTTGCCGACGCCTTGCAACGCGACACGCTCGCACTCATCGCCGAAATCAAACGCGCATCGCCTTCGCGCGGGACGATGAACACGATTGCCGACCCAGTTTCGCTCGCGCGCGTGTACGCAGAAAATGGCGCGGCGGCGATTTCGGTGTTGACCGACGAGAAATTTTTCAATGGCTCGCTCGACGATTTGCGCGCGGTGCGTGCAAGCATCCCGATTCCGGTATTACGCAAAGATTTCATCGTGGACACGTACCAAATTTTCGAATCGCGCGCGGCGAGTGCGGACGCGATTTTGCTCATCGTGCGCGTGCTAAGCGACGCGCAGTTACGTGAGTACCTCGCGTGCGCGCGCGACCTGGGTCTCGGCGTACTCGTCGAGGTTCATGACGAACGCGACCTGGAACGCGCACTCGCGGCGAACGCGCACGTCATTGGCATCAACAATCGCAACCTCGCCGATTTCACCGTTGACCTCGCCACAACCGAACGACTTGCGCCGCAGATTCCGCGCGATAAAATCGTCGTCGCCGAAAGCGGCGTGTTCACGCGCGACGATGTTCTGCGCGCCGCTCACGTCGGTGCGCGCGCCGTGCTCGTGGGCGAAGCGTTGGTTAAAGCCGGCAATCTCGCAGAAAAAGTTCAAGAACTGACGAGTGTGAAATGCCTCGCGTAAAAATTTGCGGCATCACCAACCTGGACGATGCGCTCGTCGCCACGGACGCCGGTGCGGATTTGCTCGGATTTATTTTTTACGCCAAGTCGCCGCGCTACATCGCGCCTGCACGTGCGCGTGAAATCGTTGCGGCGGTACACGCACGTGGACACGCGACGCAATTCGTCGGCATATTTGTGAACGAATCACTCGAACACATTCGCGCGACCACCAAACTCGCACAGCTCGCTTTCGCGCAACTGCACGGCGATGAATCCGTCGAACTCGTGCGCGCATTATCGCCACGCGTCTACAAAGCGTTGCGTCCACGTGATGTCGAATCGGCGCACGCGCAAATCGAAACCTATCGCGATGCAGTGCAAGGCAACACACCCGCGTTTCTCCTGGACGCGTTCGACGAAAAACAATTCGGTGGCACCGGCATTCGCGCCGATTGGGAACTCGCGGCAAATCTCGCGCGCGAGTTTCCATTGTTACTTGCCGGCGGACTGACGCCGGAAAATGTTGCGGACGCGATTCGGCACGTGCAACCCTGGGGCGTGGATGTCTCGTCCGGCGTCGAACGCACGCCGGGAATGAAAGATTTTTTTAAGGTGCAACAATTTATTCGAGCGGCGAAATCATGACGGAAGAATGTCCTCCGTCATCGGTCGCTTTGTGGAGGAATGGATGACTGGACGATTCGGACAGTACGGCGGGCAATTTGTGCCAGAAACGTTGATGGCGGCATTGGCAGAATTGGAAGACGCATTCAACACCGTGCGCGCGGACACGGCATTTCAAACCCAGCTCGCGGGTTTGTCTGCGCATTTTACCGGGCGACCGACCGCGTTGTATTTCGCGTCGCGCCTCACCGAGTTTTGCGACGGCGCAAAACTTTATTTGAAACGTGAAGACCTCGCGCACACCGGCGCGCACAAAATCAACAATGCGCTCGGTCAAGGTCTGCTTGCCAAACGCATGAACAAGACGCGCATCGTCGCCGAGACCGGCGCGGGACAACACGGCGTGGCAACGGCGGCGGTGTGCGCAATGCTGGGTCTCGAATGCATCGTCTACATGGGCACGGAAGACATGCGCCGCCAAGCGCCAAATGTGTTTCGCATGAAATTACTTGGGGCAGAAGTGCGCGGCGTGGAAGCGGGAAGTGCAACCTTAAAGGATGCAATCAACGAAGCGATTCGCGACTGGGTGACGAACGTGCACACAACACATTACCTGCTCGGCTCGGCGCTCGGTCCGCACCCGTACCCCACAATGGTGCGCGAGTTTCAAGCCGTCATTGGTCACGAGGCGCGCGCGCAAATGCTCGCCGCTGAAAATCGCTTGCCCGATTTGTTGATCGCGTGCGTCGGCGGCGGCTCGAATTCGATTGGTCTCTTTCACGCGTTCCGCGACGATGACGTGGCGATGATCGGTGTTGAAGCCGGCGGGCTGGGGATCGAGTCCGGCAAACACGCCGCGCGATTTGCGGATGCGCGTCCAGGTGTGTTGCACGGCACGTACACGTACGTCTTGCAAGACGACGATGGGCAAGTTCGCGCGACGCACTCGGTTTCCGCCGGACTCGATTATCCGGCAGTCGGTCCTGAGCACGCGCACCTGTTCGACACGGAACGTGTCGGTTACACATACGCGACGGACGACGAGGCGCTCAAGGCGTTTCATCAACTCGCGCGGCTCGAAGGAATTTTGCCGGCGCTCGAATCGTCACACGCGGTTGCCGAGGCGATGAAGCGCGCGCGTGAAATGCGCCACGACCAAATCGTGTTGGTGAATTTATCGGGACGCGGGGATAAGGACTTGCAGACAGTGATGGAAGTGCAACCAACGACGAAAGACGAAGGACGAAAATAAATCAACGTTCCGTCCTTCGTCGCATTTAAAAGGAAAACGATGAATCGCATAGACGAAACTTTTAGCCAACGCAAAAAACAAAACCGCGCGGCGCTGATGCCGTACTTGCCGCTCGGTTATCCAACGATGGAAACATCCCAGGAATTGATTCGTACGATTGCGGACGCGGGCGCCGATATGATCGAACTCGGCGTGCCATTCAGCGATCCGCTTGCCGATGGACCGGTGATCCAACACGCGACCCAGGTTGCGTTGAACAACGGCATCACGCTCGTGAAATGTTTGGCGATGGTCCGCGCCGCGCGCGATGCCGGTGTGACCATTCCGTTGATCGTGATGGGATACGCAAATCCAATTCTGCGGTACGGCATTGAACAATTCGCGCGCGATGCAAAAAATTCCGGCATTGACGGACTCATCGTACCCGACTTGCCACCCGAAGAAGCCACCCCGTTCGACGCGGCACTGCACGCGCACAACCTCGCCTTGATCTTTCTCGCCGCGCCAACCAGCACATCGGAACGATTGCAAAAAATCGCAAACGCCTCGCGTGGATTTATTTACCTTGTCTCGGTACTCGGTGTGACCGGCGCGCGCGCCCAACTCGCCGCCGACCTGGATAGTTTTGTCGCGCGCGTACGTGCGGTCACCGACAAACCGGTGTGTGTGGGTTTTGGGATCGCGAACGCGGAATCGGCGCATCAGGTCGCGCAAATCGCCGACGGGGTGATCGTGGG
>CAZPIR010000204.1:0-7109 GCA_964586085.1 uncultured Anaerolineaceae bacterium
AAAAGGGGAATAACGGGGAAAATCAATGCCATCACGGCAAAGATGCCGACCATACCATAACGGTCTAGCACTGCGCTACTCCTTTGTAGAAAAAAATTTCTTGTCGGACGAGTTTATTATAGCACAGGGGTTTTGATTTGACAAACTTTTACGCATACCGAAAACGCAAACCGACCAAACACCCCATTGCAGACATTCCATTCATCAGCAAACAACAACGCCCCTCTCGCTTAGGAGCGTTGTTTTGTTTTATTGCCCAATCAATTTGGACGCGTACCAATTTACATACTCGCCCATGTGCGGCGACCAGTACGAGATGCCGTCATGTGCCCCGCCCCATTGATCTTGCCAATCGTGCACGATGCCACGTTGCACCAACAAAGCATGAAACGTCATCACGCAACGTTTGCCAGGATCGCACTCGCGCCAATTCTGATCGTTCGCGCCGATGTCAATGCCCAACAATAATTCGCGCGCCGTCTCTTTGTTTTGCACCAACCAGTACGGATCATACTGATTGTAATAATCCCAGGTTCCAAAATAAGCATCCGGCAGGTCCGTCCAACCGGTCGGACCACGCAACGATGGACTGTGCGCGCCGACCACGCGGAAGACTTCGGGATGCGTGAGACCCAGGGTCAACGCGCCCTGCCCGCCCAGCGAAATGCCGCCAACCGCGCGACTCTCGCGTTGCGGCAAGGTGCGATAGTTTGCATCAATGTACGAGACGACATCTTTCCAAATGTAATCGCCCCATTTTGCGCCGCCCGCCGAGGGCGCATGATTAAAAAAGTACGACGGAACATTTTGCGGCGTCATTCCATTCGGCATCACCACAATCATCGGTTGCGCGCTTCCATTACGAATCGCCATTTCGAGCGTGTCGAGCAGACCCCAACGTTCCCACTCGTTATACGGACCGCCATAACCGTGCAACATGTACATCACCGGATAACGTCTCTGCGAATCATAATACCCTGGCGGCAAATAGACACGCAACTTTTGATCCAAGCCGAGCGACGCACTCCGCATCATCACATCCGTGCGCGCACTGCGTCCGGTCGGCGGCGGCGCTTTGGTCGAGGTCGGCGTGACAGTGGGTGTGCGTGTGCGCGTTGGCGTCAGCGTAATCGTCGGCGTGGCACTGGGCAACGGCGTCAAGGTCGGCGTATTCGTTTCGGCGCGCGCGGGAGCCGCAATAACATTACTCTGCACAGGCGCTGGCGTTAGCGTAACCGTCGCCCTTTGAGTCGCCGTGGCGGTCGGCATCGGTGTTGGAGTTGGCGTAGCAACAAAAACCGCGCAACCAGCAGTTAGCGCGGAGATAAAAAATAAAACAACCGTCTTGAGCATCAATCGTAATTTAATCATTCCAATTATCCGCAATCTCATCCTCACGCAAGAACTTGACAGCGGCGCGGCGCACCTCTGTCGTCATTTCATGATCGGTACTAGGGAACACCGCAATGTGCGCATCCACGCCCACCGCACACAACGAGTTATACAAATTTTGTGTGCGCTCGACTCGATTACTGCCCACGTACGAATCAAACATGCGCGGCACATCGTCTTTGCGATTATCATTCGCGCCCACACCTAGCCAAAAAGTAATTTTCTTGAACTCGGTCCAGTTGAGCGGTTTGCCCAAATGCTTTTGCACATCGCCCACGCCGTACGGCAACACGAGCAATTGCTTGCCACTTTGCGCGTTAAGATTTTCTTGCGGCAAGGTGTACGCCCCACCCGACAAAATTGCAATGGTTTGCACGCGTTCGGGATAGAAAAAAGCGAATCGTTGTGCCAACTGCGCGCCACGTGAAAAACCCAATAACAAAACGTGATGACGCAACTTGACACCCAATTCGCTCGGTAACGTGTCCAATGTATCACGCAACATACGCGTGTAAAGGAGATCGTCTTTTAACAGTTGTTCAGGATTTGTCCAATCACCATAACGCATCGTCGGCGCAATCAACAACCATCCGTGACTATCCGCCTCCGCCACCAAACTGCGCGAAAAAACATCGCCCCGATTACCCATGCCATGCAAAACAACCAAGGCACGCACAGTTTTGTCAGCTGGGATAGTCGAAGGGAGACGGTAATACAAATCAGCGCGGTCAAACGGTTGACGGGGTACGGCGGGGACGTCTTGGGTAACAGAATTTGGCTTGGTTCGAACGTCTTCTTGCCAATTCGAGGTGACTAGCTTGGGCGATACAGAAACACTCGCGGCGGCGGTTGGCGCGTCAGCGAGCATCGCCGATTCGGACACTTGCGGCGCGTCCGACCAATCACTCACCACCGACCTTACTTGTAAGGTCAGCTCAGGCGTTGTTTGATTGGTCAATCCCGCCGCGCCCAATGCGCCAAGCGAAATCAGAATCAAGCCAAAACCGATTATGCGAACGAGAGCCTTCATCAGACCTCAACGGTGTTGCGGAGTTAAACTAGTACCTTATTCCTATTATAACATACCCACAGTCTTAATGCAATCTTAATTGGTCAAAAATTAGTATCTAGCCGGCAACGCAAGTGGCACACCCTCAATACAATTTGCATGAGGGTGTGCCGCTCTGTTCATCATCAGTACAGGTTTAGCGCACGGTTTCTTCGGTTTGCACACGCACCAACAACACGGGCACACTCGAACGCGACAAGACTTTGGGTGTTACACTGCCCGACCAAAACGCATCTATATTGCCACGCCCATGCGTCGCCAGCACGATTAAATCGGCGCTCGCACGCTCAACCGCGTTGAGAATCGCCGGCGCGACATCACCGCGCGCCACGTTCGCGCTGGTCGGCATTCCATCCGCAAGCAAACGCGCGGCAAGTGCTTGCAAGTATTCGACCGCGCCGCGTTGCGCGAGATCGAGCATCGCCGCCATCGTCGTCGGCAAAAACGTGCCGGTGCCGGAACGTTCGGCGGACAAGGTGCTTGAAGTTGGCACCACGGTAAGTAGATGCAAACCGGCGTTGCACACCCGCGCAATGTCGGTTGCCACCGGCAATGCCGGTTCATGATTCGCCGTGCCATCAAGCGGAACCAGGATTTTCGCACAAGCGTATTGGTCGTGCAATTTATTTTCACGCGCGAACAACACGGGCGTCGTTCCGCGCGCGACGACCTGTTGTGCAATATTTCCGGCGATGCGATCACGCCAGCCGCCGCTTCCGTGCGCGCACAACACAATCAAATCAATCGCGTGCTCTGTCGCGTGCTCGATGATACTACGCGCGACATCGGCTTGACGAACGGTATGCACGTGTTTTTCGATTGTCACATTGGGTCGCACGAGCCGCGCGGCAATCGCCCCCAGGTATGCTTCGGCTTCCGCCGCATCGGCGAGATGATGCTCACCGTGAATTGTTTTGCGCACCTCTTGTTCGACCACGTGAAAAAGCAGGATCGTCGCGCCGAAGCGTTCCGCAAAAAAGAGTGCGGTCGGCAAAACCGATTCCGCCAACTTGGATCCGTCGAGTGGAATCAAAAATCGTTTGAACATGTTTTCTCCTATTCGCCGCCGAACAAGGTTTGATACAGCAAGAAAATATTGAGCGCGACAATCAACGCCGCCACAATGCTCGCGATAATGGTCGTCGCGCGACGATTGACGAGCACACCCATAATATCTTGGCGCGCCGTGAAATAGACGAGCGGAATCACCGCGAACGGCAAACCGAAACTCAGCACGACCTGGGAAATGACGAGCGTGCGCGTCGGGTCAAGTCCAATCGCAATGACCGCGAGCGAGGGCAACATGGTCACGAGCCGGCGAATCCAGGGCGCGATGTGTCGTCGCAAAAATCCTTGCATGATGACCTGCCCTGCCATCGTGCCGACAGTTGCAGAAGACAAACCGGAGGCGAGCAAGGAAATCGCAAAGATCCAACTGGACGCACTGCCGAGCAGAGGCGCGAGGGTTTCATGCGCTTGCTCAATCGAACCCACATTCGTCAACCCTTCATTGTGAAAGGTGGATGCCGCCATAATCAACATCGCCGCATTGACAAAACCCGCCGCGCCCATCGCGATCACCACGTCGAGCAATTCAAAGCGAAACAAGCGACGTAACATTTTCGGATCGCGCGTGACGATGCGACCCTGGGTTAACGCCGAGTGCAAATAAATCACGTGGGGCATCACCGTCGCGCCGAGAATGCCGCTCGCGAGCAAAACGCTTTCCGTACCCTGGAACTGAGGCACGAACGCATGATAGCCAATCTGTCCCCAATCAGGTCTGCCGAGCAAGGTCTCGGCAACATAACTCACCGCGATCACGCCGACAAAGCCGGTGATGACCGCTTCGAGCGGACGAAAGCCGTACCGTTCGAGACCCAGGATGACAAACGTAATGATCGCCGTGAGAACGCCGGCGGCGAAAAGCGGGATGCCGAACAGCAAGTAAAAGCCAAGCGCCGCGCCAAGAAATTCCGCGAGGTCGGTTGCCATCGCGACGAGTTCGGCGATGACCCACATCACGTACACTGACCATTTGGGAAAATGCTCGCGACACTGTTCTGCCAGATTCAACCCGGTCGCAATGCCCAGTTTCGCCGAAAGCGATTGAATGAGCATCGCCATCAAATTGCTGGCGATGACCACCCAGAGCAACAAGTAGCCGTACTGCGCGCCGCCCTGGATGTTGGTTGCAAAATTGCCTGGGTCCATGTATGCGACGGACGCGATAAACGCCGGACCGAGAAAGGGCAAGATACGCGCAAAGAATCCTTTTTTACTTTGCCCTTCCAAAATTAAAAACGCCTCACTCACCGTGCCCGAATCGCCGGGCGTGACGGTGACTGCCACGGTGGTTTTGGTATCTTGTGCCATGGTCTACTCTCTCTCTGAAAATAATTGTGCCGTCATTCGGTTTGACACGAAACTCGTTTTGCTTAAAATCGCTAGCTATTATGCGTTGGTTTTCATTCCTGGCTGTTTTCATGCTCATCGCGCGTTCGCTCGCGCCGTGCTGTTTTGCGGATATGACGGACACGTCGCACGCGCACATGTTTTTGGGTGTCGTGTCGCATGCGCTGTTCGGCGACACGCACACGCCGGCAGTCCCCTGTCATCCCACGCCCACAACGCCAAATTTTGATAGCGGCATGTTGCTCTTTTTCCCGCAAAGTGATTGGCAAACTTTTCTTGCCGAATTTTTTCTTGGCGTATTCAATCAGATAACGCTGTTGATATTCCTGATCGTCTTGCTGGCGCGTCTCGCTTCGCACGCCCTAATCCCTCGTTTGACGCACCTGTTTTTGTTCGACCCTCCACCTCGTCGCACGACAAGTTGATTTTCAAACCCGATGCTCTATTAATCACGGCAATCGCTTACGATGCGTGGTCGCGTCTTGCTACGCGCGCGCACGAATCGTTGCGCCAATTTAATCCATCAATCAAAGGAATCCCAAATGAAAATCCGTATTCTGTTCGTCGTGCTTGTATTTGCATTGTTGATGTCCGCGTGTTCCAGTCCCGCCCCGGCATCCGCACCTGCAGCAACCCAGGGCAGTCTTCAAATCACCGATACCTGGATTCGCTCGGCAAATGCGGCGCCAGCCGCCTCCGGCGGCATGGGTGGTTCGGGTGGCATGAGTGGCATGGCAACCAGCGAAACCACGAGCGCGGCATACATGCTCATTCGCAACACGGGCAACACCGCCGACAAGTTGCTCAAAGCCCAGACCGATGCCGCCAAAACAGTGGAGACGCACACGGTCATCAAAGAAGGCGATGTGATGAAAATGCAACCAGTCCCGGGGATTGATGTCCCGGCGAACGGGCAAGCCGAACTCAAACCCGGCGGATTTCATATCATGCTGATTGGTTTGACGCGCGACCTCAAAGCCGGCGACAAGGTCAAGTTGACGTTGACCTTTGAAAAAGCGGGGCAGGTTTCACTCGATGTGACCGTCCGCGCTCCGTAATTTTTTCCCGACGGGTCAGGTCGCGCGACCTGACCCGTCTTGTTTTTGAAAGGGACATTTGAAATTTCTCGACATGCATCGCGAAAAAATTTTGCTCGCCCTGGTGGCATTCACCTTGCTCGTGCTCGGCGCGATTGTCTGGTGGTCGGCACAACGCGATGCGCAACGCGAACTCGTCTACGTGATTCCGCCGGGCACCTCGGCGCGTTTGCGCGCCGGCGAGCAAGTGAATGTGTTCCCGACAACGATTCGTCTCGCGCTCGATACGCGTGATAGGCTCGTCATTCGCAACGACGATACCGAGCCGGTGACAATTGGCTTGTTTCCATTTCAGCCGGGACAAGAATATCGTCAACGCTTTACGCGAACGGGTTCGTTCAAGCTAACGTGCAGTACTCATTCCGCCGGCGAATTGCTCATCCTCGTCGAACAGAAATCCACCCCACCCTAATTCACGCTTTGGCTTTGCCGCGCGATTTGATGGGCACGACCCAAATCTGTCGCGCGAGCGCGTAATCCAAAACATGTTCCGCGCCATTTTCCATCCGCACACCAAGCGGACCTTGGAACGGCGTCAGTTGAATTACATTCACACGCGCTTTGGGCACGAGTCCCAGTTCGCGCAAATAACGCAGACGCGCCGAGTCTTGCGCGCCAACCCGCTGAATCGTCGCGCGTGCGCCCACATCCAAATCGGCCAGCGAGAGTTGGTCAGTCTGCGCGATGATGCCGGCTTTGGTCGGAATGGGGTCACCGTGCGGGTCGGTTGTCGGGTCGCCCAGAAAATCCGCAATGTGGTCTTCGAGATTATCCGACAAGACATGCTCAAGCTTGTGCGCTTCGACGTGCACCTCGTCCCAGGGAATGCCCAACGCCTCGTGCAAAAACAACTCGATGAGGCGATGATGGCGCACGACTTCGAGCGCAATCTTTTCCCCGGCGGGCGTGAGTTCTACCCCATGATAGCGCGCATGGCGCACGAGTTTCATCGCCGCCAATTTCTTGACCATGTTCGTCGCCGATGCCGCTGAAATGTGCATCGCGCCGGCAAGCGCCGAGGTTGTCACCGCCCCCGTCGTCGTCTGCAATTCATAGATGGCTTTGAGATAGTCTTCGATTGCCGCGCTGAGCATTCGTTTATTTGTCATCAGTAACTCTAAATTTAGTCGTGGCTA
>CAZPIR010000205.1:0-7085 GCA_964586085.1 uncultured Anaerolineaceae bacterium
TACAGGATGGCACGATTGCGGGAAGTATTCTCACGCTGAATCGTGCGGTGATGAATGCGCGCGTGTTCGCAAATCTCGATTGGCGCGATGCGCTTGCGATGGCAACCCGCAATCCGGCGCGCGCGCTCGGTCTCGCGACCAAAGGCACGCTCGAACCCGGCGCGGATGCGGACGTGACTGTGCTTGATGCGTCCGGCAATGTGACGACGACGATGGTTGCGGGTTGCATCGTGCATCAAACTTTTGCTTAATCGTTTCGTTTTTTGTATAATGGCATTTGCACAGGGGCGAGGTTGACTCGCCCCTACCTGTGTGCGGCGAGGATGATGATGAACGAGCCAATCAAAGTTTTGCTGACCCTGCGTTTTAACGAAGAACAAATCAAACGTTTGCGTACCGTGTCGCCGCGCTTGAATATTGTGCAACGTTCATTGCCCGAAGGTTTGGACACGAACGACACCGCCTCTCTGTTTGACGGCGATGAAGAAATTTTTTACGGTACGATTCCGCCGCGTGATTTGAGTGTTGCGCCAAAATTGCGTTGGGCGCAACTGCACACGGCGGGCATCAATCATTTGCAGAGCCATCCGGTTTTGCAAAGCGAAATTCAGTTGACGACCTTGAGCGGCGTCCATGCCGTGCCCATCGGCGAGTTTACGATTGGGATGATGCTCGCGCTCGCGCGCAAACTGCCGACGATGGTGCGCAAGCAAGACCAAGCCGAATGGTCGGAGCACAAGTGGCGTTTGTATCTGGGTCAGGAATTGCGCGATGCGACACTAGGTATTGTGGGGTACGGAAGTATCGGTCGTCACGTTGCGCGCATCGCCAAGCACGGTTTTGGAATGCGTGTGCTTGCGATGTCACGCCGTGGCTCACGCGCCGATCCAGGTTACGTCGAACCCGGGACAGGCGACCCCGATGGCACATTGCCCGACGCATGGTTCACGCGCGAACAGTTGCGCGACCTTATCGCGCAGTCCGATTTTGTTTTGATTGCGACGCCGCTCACACCCGAAACGCACAACTTGATTGGCGCAACCGAACTGCGCGCGATGAAATCGTCCGCATACATTTTAAACATTGCGCGCGGCGGCGTCATCAACGAAATCGCGTTGGCGCGCGCGTTGAAAGAAAACTGGATTGCGGGCGCGGGCTTGGATGTGTTCGAGCGTGAACCTCTGCCGCGTGATAGCGAGTTGTGGGGTTTGCCCAACTTGTTCATCGCGCCGCACATTTCGTCGGCGACGCCGCATTACGATAACCGCGCCGTGAATTTGTTCGCGGATAATTTGCGCCGCTATTTGCGCGGACAGGCGTTGTTGAATCTGGTTCGACGTGAAGCGGGCTATTGAATTTGAGGAGCGAAATGATTCGCGGAATTATTTTTGACCTGGGCGGGACGTTGATGTTTTTCGATGGCACGTGGGAAGAGATTGATAAAATCTCGACTGCGAATCTGATCACATTCCTGGGTGAACACGGCATGACCGTGCCGGACAATTTTCACACGCGCTTTATCGAGCATCGCATGTGGCATTGGAATCGCGCCGAGCAAACCGGCATTGAGGCGCGCGTCGAGGATGCGTTGCGCGATACGCTCATCGAACTAGGACACGTTTCACTCGATGGTTTGCTCCCGCGCGCGGTCGAGGCGTACTTTGCGCCGAATGAATCGCACTGGCACGCCTTCCCAGATGCGCACACGACGTTGGATATTTTAATCGCGCGCGGTTTGCGCATCGGGTTGATTTCGAATGCGGATGACGAAGGGATGGTTCTGCGTCAGGTCAAACGACTCGGCATGGAAAAATATCTCTCGCCCATTTTGTCGAGCGCGGCGGAACCGCGTTGGCGCAAACCTGACCCGCGTATTTTTCATCGCGTTGCCGATGCGTGGGGACTCGCGCCCAACGAAATTGTGATGGTCGGCGATTCACCCCGCTATGATATTATTGGCGCGCATCGCGCTGGCATGCGCGCGATTCTTACCGAGCGCGGCACACGCTTGCCCTGGCAAAAAATCCCGGACGAATTTGCGAATGATCCTGAATGGCAAGCGGATGCCGTCGTCACGGCATTGGCAGAGATTCCCGGCGTGTTGCCAAGTTGGTAATTGGTTTTTGGCGCTCGCTCTAAAAATTTATAATCCTAGGTGAACTCATGACAGACCGACTCAAAATTTTAATGCTCTCGGCGGAAATGGTTCCGTTCGCCAAAGTCGGCGGATTGGCAGATGTGGCAGGCGCATTGCCCAAAGCATTGCGCGCGCTTGGGCACGATGTGCGCGTGGCGATGCCGCGTTATGGACGTATTGACCCGGTGCAATTTAATTTGCAACGCGTGCTCGATCCGTTCCCGGTGCCACTCGATGGCATGAGTGACAATGCCGCGATTCTCGAAGGCAAACTCGATGTGGACATCCCGGCGTATTTCGTCGAGAACAAACGGCTGTTCGAGCGCGATGGCATTTACATGTATCATGACGATGCCGAGCGTTTTATCTTTTTTGCGCGCGCCGCGCTCGAAATGTTGCGCCGTCTGAATTGGCAACCCGATATTATTCACTGTCACGATTGGCACACCGCGCTCATCCCGAATTGGCTTCGCACGGTTTACGCGACCGACCGTTTTTTTGCTGATACGGCGACGGTCTATACGATTCACAACATTGCCTATCAAGGAATTTTCGGACATCGTATTCTCGAAATTTCCGGTCTCGCTTCGTACGGTTTCATCGCGCATCCGAGCGTTGCGCCGGACTTGCACCAGCTGATTGATTTTATGGCGCGCGGTATTTCGTTCGCCGATCAAATCACGACCGTGAGCGAAACGTATGCGACGGAAATCCAAACGCCGGCGTACGGCGAAAAGCTTGATCCATTTTTGCGCGACCGGCGCGAGCACTTGACCGGCATTTTGAACGGATTGGATACGACCGAGTACGATCCGGCGACCGACGCGCATCTCGCGCAGACGTTTGATGCGCGCACGCTAGAGGCGCGCGCGACGAACAAACTTGCTTTGCAACGCGAGCTGGGTCTGCCGTCAAGCCAGGTGCCACTCCTGGGGATGACCAGTCGTTTGATTGCGCAAAAAGGGATGGACTTGGTTACGAGTGCGATTGACCATGTTCTTCAAGTTTTGCCGGTGCAGTTTGTGGTGATGGGCGCGGGCGACCAGACCTATCACGATTTCTTTGCGCGTTTGCGCGAGCAGTATCCGGAACGCGTCGCGTTCGTGTCGAATTACAATCCCATCCTCGCGCGTAAAATTTATGGCGGCGCGGATATGTTGTTGATGCCATCGCGCACCGAGCCGTGTGGCAATGATCAAATGCTTGCGATGCGGTACGGGTGTGTTCCCATCGTTCACGCGACCGGCGGATTGGTGGACACGGTTCAGGATTTTGACGCCACGCAAAATAGCGGCACCGGTTTTGTGTTCGATGCGTTTGATCGCTGGGCGATGTTCGCCGCCGTTGTGCGCGCGACCCAGGTCTATGCTTTGCGCGAGCAGTGGCGTGGTTTGCAAACGCGTGCGATGGCGCGCGATTTTTCCTGGGACAGCGCCGGCAAAAAATATCAAAAAGTGTACGAACAAGCGCTCGAAATTCATCAACGCACCGCGCAGGTTGCCCACGCGCTTGCCGAGGACATGGACCACACCGCGCACACGCTCGCCGCGTTGCCGGCGCGATTAAAACGACTGGGTGAGTTGGCGTATAACTTGTGGTGGGGCTGGAATCCGGCAGGACGCCATGTGTTTGAAGAACTCGACCCCGGTTTGTGGGAAGAGGTCTATCGCAATCCGGTGCGGCTCTTGCGCGAGATTGCGCCCGCGCGTTTGCTCGCGGCGAGCCAAGACCCGGCATACCTGCAAAAGTTCGACACCGCGCTCGCACAGTTCGGCGCGTACATGAACCCGCAAACGACCTGGTTCGGCGAAACGTGGCCGCACAAAACCGACCATTCGATTGCATACTTTTCTGCCGAGTTTGGTCTGCATCAATGTCTGCCGATTTATTCCGGCGGGTTGGGCATTCTCTCCGGCGATCACATCAAAGAGGCAAGCGACCTGGGTTTGCCGTTCGTCGGCATTGGCTTTTTGTACCCGCAAGGTTACTTTACGCAAAAACTGAACCCGGATGGTTGGCAAGAAGCGATTTACGAGAAATTGAATTTTGCGCTCGTGCCGGCACAGCCCGCCAAAACGGCGGATGGGCGCGATGTGATGATCGAAGTTGAATTGCCGGGACGTTCGGTGTATGCCAAAGTATGGCGCATCCAGGTTGGGCGCGTGCCGCTTTTCTTGATGGACACGGACGTGGATGTGAATGCGCCGGCGGATCGTGAACTTGCCGCGCGTTTGTACGGCGGCGACAATGAGACGCGCATCGTTCAAGAGTATGTGCTGGGCATTGGCGGTGTGCGTGTTCTGCGCGCGCTCGGTTACCAACCCAGTGTCTATCATCTGAACGAAGGACACTCGTCGTTTTCGATCATTGAGCGTCTGCGTGAATTTGTTCAGCAAGGTTTAACATTCCAACAAGCAGGCGAGCGTGTGCGTGCGACGACGGTGTTCACAACGCATACGCCGGTGGCGGCGGGGCATGATGCGTTCAGCCCGGAGTTGATGGCCAAGTATTTCAGCAATCTTGCCAAGCAAATCGGTTTGTCGCGCGACGAGTTGTTCAATCTGGCAGATCAACATGGCGCGTTCAGTATGACCGTGCTCGCGTTGCGTTATGCCGGCGCGGCGAATGGCGTGAGTCAACTGCACGGCGAGGTCTCGCGCAAAATGTGGCAGTGGTTGTTCCCGGGCAAATCTGAAAATGAAGTGCCGATTGGCGCGGTCACGAATGGTGTTCATACCTTGACCTGGCTGGCGCCAGAGTATCACGACCTCTTTGACGATTTTCTGCCGCGCGATTGGCGCGAGCATCTCGACGATCCGGCAATTTGGCAAGCGATGGATCAAATGCCCGACGAGCAATTGTGGCAAGTGCATAACGCGCTTAAACAAAAAATGTTCGACCTGGTGTTGGCGCGTACCGGCGCGCCGATGAACGCGAATGCGTTGACGCTCGGTTTTGCGCGACGCTTTGCGACGTACAAACGCGCGGTCTTGATGTTCCGCGACGCCGAACGCTTGAAACGTATTTTGAACAACGCCGACCGCCCGGTACAAATCGTGTTCTCCGGCAAAGCGCACCCCGCCGACAATCCCGGCAAAGAATTTATTCGCGCGATTGTCCAACTCTCGCGCCAACCGGGTTTTGCCGGGCGCATCGTATTCGTGCCGGATTATGACATCAAGGTCGCGCGGCATTTGGTGCAGGGCGTGGACGTGTGGCTCAACAATCCGCGTCGTCCGCTCGAAGCGAGTGGCACGAGCGGAGAAAAAGCGTCGGTCAATGGCGCGCCGAATTTCAGTGTGCTGGATGGTTGGTGGCGCGAAGGGTACATTGAAAACGTGAACGGCTGGGCGATTGGCGAAGATCGCGCGTGGGACGATGTGGACGCGCAAGATGCCGCCGACGCCGAATCGTTTTACGCGACGCTCGAACGCAAGGTGGTGCCGCTTTACTATTCGCGTGATGCGAACCAGGTTCCGCACGAGTGGGTGCGCTGGATGAAGAATGCAATCAAGACAATTGCGCCGCAGTATTCGACCAAGCGCATGATTAAAGAGTACACGACTAGGTATTACGTGCCGGCGTCAGTGCGCTAGAAAATTCACGTATCACGCATCACGTTGTGGTTTCGACGTGATGCGCGATGCGTGATGTGTGATCCGTATGGCTTACGACGAATCGTACTTTACTGCGCGCGAATCCTGGCGCGATTGGCGCATCGAAGCAACCCGCTTGCTCGAACTTGCGTGCGTGACTCGTGGTACGCGCGCGCTCGACCTGGGTTGCGGTGGCGGCGGCTTGTCGCGTTTGGCACACGAGCGCGGCGCACACAGCGTTGGTGTGGACACGCTCGATGTCGCATTGCATCTCGCGCATCGCCGCGCGATCCAGGATTCGTTCATGCGCTTGTCGTTCGCGCAGATTGGCGAAGACAATCGCTTGCCGTTTTGTTCGTACTCGTTCGATGCGCTCCTCGCACAACACGTTGTCGAACACCTTGCCGACTTGGACGATGCTCTGCGCGAATGGTCGCGTGTGCTCAAACCCGGCGGTCGCCTCGCGCTTGCGACGCCGAACGTGCGTTATCCTGACCCCGCGCATTTTGCCGACGACGATCACGCGCACATTTTTGCGCCGGACGAATTGCGCGCGCGGTTCGAGCGCGCCGGCTGGCGTGTTGAAACCTGCCTCACGATTTTTCCGTACCTCTCGCGTGTGCGCGCCCTTCGCGCGTTCGGTGTGATTGCCTCGGCGTTGTTTGCGCGCGCGCCGTACTATGCGTCGCGCGGGCGCACGATTCTCCTCTCGGCTGTCAATTGTCATGAAGATTGAAATCATTATCCTGGGATTGTTGATCGGAATTTCGTTCGGCTATATTTCCCAGCGTGGTCGTTTCTGAATGCTCTCGGCTTGCTATCAAGTCGTCGTGGGCCGTGAGCCACACACTTTGCGCGCGTACTTGCTTGCCGTGCTCGTTCAATTGTTTGCTGTGAACGCGCTCGCCGAGTTGGGGATTTTGCAAGCCGCCATCGTGCCGTTCTTTGGTGTGCTGACCTTGCTCGGTGGATTCGTGTTTGGGTTGGGCATGACGCTTGCAGTGGGTTGCATCGGCGCCGTGTTCACGCGCGCGGGTGAAGGCAAACTCGATTACGCGCTTGCCGCCGTTGCCTTTGCGTTGAGTGCCTGGGTCAGCAACAATTGGCTTGTCGCGCCGTTGCGCGCCTGGATTGGCGATGTGACGGCGCTCAGTCTTCATCGCGCGTTCGACCTGGATCGTTGGGTTGTGATTGCGATGGTCATCGTCGTGGCGTTGTTGTGGGTGATGCGCGGCAAACGGGAAGCGATTGATGGTGGCTGGAATTGGATCGTCACCGGTTGCGCGCTCGGTGCGGTATGCACGCTTGCCTGGTTTGCCTCATCATTTGTCGGGCGACCGTATGGCATTGGC
>CAZPIR010000206.1:0-7076 GCA_964586085.1 uncultured Anaerolineaceae bacterium
CTTGCACGACAATTATTTGCGGATGCAACGGGGCAATATGATAATCGAACCGCGCCACAATTTGCGCGGATGTTTGCGCGCCGATGCCGCGATTTACAATTTCAAACGGAACATTTTTGGGCGATGTCCACGCTTGGGCGCGCGAATCGCCAAAGAAAACCAGAATTTTATCGTCGGGTCGCATGGTTGGTTGAACCGGATAATAATAAATGCTAAGCGGATTGCGCCGGACCTCATTCGTTTCTTTGTAATAATTGGTCGCCAGTTGGAAAAGCAAAGCATTGAGCGCAATCGAAACAACCAAGCCAATAATCAGAACAAGCAACAAGATTGTTTTGGCGTGAGGCGCATTCATCATCCCAGTTTTTTCCACATGAGCAGTTCGCTCACACCTTGTATCACATAATTATCTAATTTGCCAACCTGTGCATACCCTAGCCGTAAATAAAAAATTTGCGCGTCCGTGTTGAAATCCGAAACGAGCAAAAACATATCGCGCGTCGTCGCCTGCGCTTCCGCAAACTCCATCAACGCGCGACCTACGCCGCCGGTGCGCGCATCCGGGCGCACGCCGATCAGTTGAATGTACGCGCTCCGGTTGAATGCCCCGCGCGCGACCAACCACACGAATCCCAACACCGCATCCGCGCGTTCCGCGACAAAAATCGTCGCGCCGTTTGCCAACCCACTCGACAAACGTTCCGCAAATCCACTTTCGGTTACATTGTAACGTTGCCACAACGGTGTCGCCGCAACCCAGGAAGCGATGCCGGGAATATCGGCAAGTTGTAGTGGGCGGATGTTGAGAATTTTAGACATCAGGATTTATAACCGCAAAGGCGTAAAGAACGCAAAGAGAAAAATAAAACCTTTGCGCCCTTTGCGCCTTTGCGGTTCAATATTTGAGTCGCGGGTCGAGCGCGTCGCGCAAACCGTCGCCGAGCATGTTAAAGCCAAGCACGCCGAGCATAATTGCCAATCCCGGTGAAACCGCCATCCAGGGTGCAATCTCCATCATGCGCCGACTCTCGCTCAGCATACTCCCCCACGATGGTTGTGGCTTCGGTCAGCATCGCCCACGAGAGCGCGAGCGAAACCTGGACGATAATCGGCGCGACCATGTTCGGCAGAATGTGGCGTGTGAGAATTCGCAAATGTTTTGCGCCGACACACCGCGCGGCGGTCACAAATTCCATCTCTTTGGTCGCGAGCACGGGACCACGCGCAACGCGCGCGAAAATTGGCGTGTAGACAACGGCGATGGCGAGAATGGTATTGTTCGCGCCCGGCCCGAGCGCGTCGACAATCGAGAGCGCGAGCAGAATCGCCGGGAACGCAAAGAACAAATCCATCACACGCATGATCGCATTGTCGGCGATGCCGCCGGCGTAACCGGATAACATGCCAATCGTCGTGCCGAGAATCGTCGCGAGCGAAACCGCGAGTAGGGCAATGCGAAGCGAGTTGGTCGCGCCGTGCATCAAGCGACTGAGAATGTCGCGCCCGAACTCGTCGGTACCGAGCAAGTATTGGGCGTTCGGTTCTTGCAAGCGATCTCGCGCGCGTTGTTCGGTGGGCGAGTAGGGTGCGAGCACGCCGGCAAAAATGGCGACAATTAAATATAGCGCGACCAGGAACAAGCCGATCAGCGCGCTTTTGTAGCGAAAGAAACGAGGGAGTTTTCTGCGAGATGATTTCATGACGGTTTCGTTTCACCACAGAGGCACAGAGGTCGCAGAAATTTTTTTCTTTGTGTTCTCTGTGTCTCTGTGGTGTTCAAGAATCTAATCATACCGAATCCGCGGATTGACAAACGCGTACGCGAGATCAGCGAGCAGGTTGATGAGGACAAAATTGAATGCGATGAACACGACCGCGCCTTGCACGACTGCGTAATCGCGTTGGCTGATGCCGTTCAACAGCAAACGCCCGACGCCGGGCAGGGCGTACACTTCTTCGACGACAATTGCGCCGCCGAGCAAATAGCCCATCTCGACGCCGACGAGCGTGATGACCGGGATGAGCGCGTTCTTCAAACAGTGAACAGTGATGACGGTTTTTTCGCGCAAGCCCTTGCCGCGCGCGGTGCGCGCATAGTCCTGGAACAATTCTTCGAGGAGCGACGAACGTGTGGCGCGCATCACCGATGCGGAAAACGCCAAGCCGAGCGTGATCGCCGGAAATAAAATCTGCTGAAGGTTGAGCAAGGGATTTTGCGTGAACTCGACATAGTTGCCCGAGTTGGGCAAAATTCCCAGGTACAGCGACAAGACCAAAATGATAATCGTGCCGAGCCAAAAGTTTGGCAGAGCCAGCCCGATGAGCGAGAACACGCGTCCGAAAATGTCAATGAATGAATCGCGTTTGATCGCGGACAGGATGCCGATCGGCAAGCCGACCAGCAAGCCAATGATCACGGCGCCGATGGCAAGCTCAAGCGTGAGTGGAAAACGATTGAGAATTTCGCCGAGCACCGGTTGTCCACTGCGCACGGAAAATCCAAAATTGCCTTGCAGGGCGTTCGTGATCCAAATCCAGTACTGTTCGGGCAAGGACTTGTCCAAACCAAAATATGCGCGCAGTGACGCGGCTTGAACTTCGGTTAATTTGTACTGCGTGCCAATCATCGCGCTGATCGTGTCGCCGGGAATCAAGCGCATCACCAGAAACACGACAATCGAAATACCGAACAAGGTCGGCACAAGGGCGATGAGGCGTTGTAAGATAAAGCGTTGCATACGAGTCAAGTGGTCAAGTAGTCGCATAGTCGAGTAGTCAAAGACTACAAGACTATGCGACTAGACGACTAGACGACTATTTGTCGAGCCAGGTTTCGCGCAGATACGTGTTCGCGCCGTTCGCCAGCGGCACAAAGCCCTTGACGTACGGTTGCATCACACGGTACTCGTAACCGACGTACAGCCACACCCAGGGCACGGCTTCGGTGAGTTTCTTTTGAATGTTGTCGTAGATTTCCTTGCGCTTGGCTGGGTCGGCGGTCACGCGACCTTGTTCGAGCAACTTGTCAATTTCCGGGTCTTTGTAATTCGAGACGAGGTTCAAGTTGCCGGTGCTGTGCCAATAGCGGAAGAACATGATGTCGGGATCGGGATTGCCGCCATTGAGCGCGACCGTCGCATCGAAATCGCCCTTGAGCCAGCGATCCACATAGACGCCGAGTTCAAGCGATTCGATTTCCGATTCGATGCCGATCTTTTTCAACTGTGCTTGAATGTTCTGCGCTTCCGCGAGAGCGGTCGGTGGTTCGGAGCTTGCCGCCATGATCTTGAACTTGATAGCCGGATTGCCGGCATCGGCGAGCAATTTCTTTGCCTTGTCCACGTCCTTGGTGTAGCAGAACAAATCTTTGAACGCGGTGCGATAGAACGGCGGGGTCGCGGGCGAGGTTACTTCGCCTTCACCGAGCGACGCCACATCGAGTACTTCTTTGCGATCAATCGCGCACGAGACAGCTTGACGGACCTTGAGGTCTTTGAACATCGGGCGATTCGCGTTCAATTGCAAAACGTGATACGCGAGAGCCGGCGCGCGCGTGATCGTGAGACCACTGCCGCCCGCGCCCGCGCGAATGCCCACGCGCGGATCATTGATGAGCGCCCAGTCAATCGTCTTGGCGCGCAAGCCGGCGAGAATGCTCGCTTCGTCCGGAATCGTGCGGAACTCGATGCCCGCGAGACGCGGCTGACCGGCGATCCAGTAATCCTTGTTCGCGTCGCGCTTCAAGGTCTTGTCCGGTTCCCAGGTATTCAGTTTGAACGCGCCCGTGCCATTCGCGGTTTTCGCCGGGTCTTGTCCGCCGCTGACCGCTTTTTTGGAAAGGATCGCGCTGTTCAAACTCGTCATCGCGGCGGGCAATGCGCCGTTCGCGGATTTGAGCGTGAACACAACCGTGTTCGCATCCGGCGTTTCGATCTTGTCAATCAGCGCGAAATTCGCGCGCGCCGCCGCGCCGGTCTTTTCGTCGAGGATGCGCTCGAACGAGAATTTCACATCGTCCGAGGTCATTGCATCGCCGTTGTGGAATTTTACATTCTTGCGTATTGTCATCGTCAAGGTTTTGCCATCTTCCGACCATTTCCACGATTCGGCAAGATGCGGGACAACTTTCATATCTTTGTCGAGCGTGACAAGCGGATCATAGATCAACTCGAGCACGCGGAACGATGCAAAGGCAGTTTGTTTGTGCGGATCCAGACCAGTCATGTCTGCCGCGCGCGCGGCAATCAACACGCCGCCGGATTTGGGCGCGGCAGTCGGCGCGGGCGTCGCGGTCACGACTTTTTCGACAACCTTGGTTGCCTCGACCACTTTTTCCACAACCTTGGTTTGTTCGACCACACGCGTGCGTTCGACGACCTGGGTCTGCACAACCGTGACCGGTGTGGGCGCGGCGCAAGCCATCAACAACATGCCGGCGAACGTCAATAGAGCGACGAGCAATGCAATTCGTTTCAACATTTTTCTCCTCCTGAAATTTCAATTCCGATCATCTGACCGGGCAAGGGTCGTATCAGCCAACCTCCTTTTGCCATTTCTGTATCCAACTACTCGATTAAGGACTAGAAATCTTTGCGGAATATAATCCTACCCGTCCCAGGTTGATAAGGTGGTCGCTCACCCGATGCGATTTGATCGAGGATGTTTTCGTCTTGGGCGGATTCGGCATCCAGAGTGCCCATTTGCATGAAAAGAAAAAAATCCATCCACTCGAACCAGTTGATGAAATTTGTATCTTGGTCGGACACAAAGCCGAACACGACTGAATATCCTTGTTGGCGCAAATAGTATTAAAAAAAATTTAGCAAGGCGCGGCTGACGCCTTGTCGCCGTGCCAATTCGGTCACAAAAACATCGGTGATTTCAGGTCGTTGGCGTTCGCCCCAATCTCTATAATTAAAACACAAATGACCGATCGGGACATTGGCTACTTCCGCCAAAATAACTTTGCCGGCATAGATTTGATCTTCAAACTCTTGCAAGCCGGGTGGCAACTCATCGAGAGTGACTCTAAAAAGAATGATTGCGTCACCCGGTTCAGCAAAACGAATTTCAAGTTGATCCAAGTCCACGCAATCTCCAATCTAGATAACAAGCAATCTAAATTCTAACCCAGTGGTGTTTCTTCTGCGAGCGGTACGAGCAATTCCAACTTCCAGGGTTCGACGTGCGGCGCGACGGAACAAGCGGTACTCAAAATGTATCCGCCGCCGATGTTGCCGAGGCGAATGCGTTCCGATGCTTCGGCAATGACCTGCTCGCGCGTTTCGTATTCGAGCAGAGCGACCGAATCCAGGTTGCCCTTGATGAACAACTTGTTGCCGACGCGTTTTTTCGCTTCAGCCAATTCCACATCGCCGAGCGGCGGCGGGTCGAGTGTGTCAATGCCCTGTGTCCCAGTCTCTGCCATCAACTCGAGTCGGTCGCCGATGCGCCCGCACGTGTGCGTGTAAACTGGGACTGCCTCATCCCGCTCCCCCTGCGCCCCCTCACCCCTCTCCTGATTTTCAGGAGAGGGGTGAGGGGGATGGGAGGTGAGGAGTGAGGTCACCGCTTCCACCACACGCCGCTCGTACGGCAAAACAAATTCGCGATACATCGCGGTTGAGATGAGCGAGCCACCGGCGAATGCAGACGAAATCAACACGGCGTCCACGCCGCGTTGCGCTTGCGCGACTGCCCACGCGATGGATGCGTCGGTGAGCCGGTCGAGCAACGCGCGCGCTTTACCTGGGTCGGTCACGAGCGAGAGCAACGCCTGTTCGTAACCAAACAATTCCATGTAATGTGTGAACGGCGAAAAAACTTCGCCGTGAATCGAAACCGTGTCGCCAACCGCACGTTTGACCAAATCAATCGTGCGAAAGAAATAATCCGGAATTTCGCGCAGAACGCCGCGTACATTGGCAACGTGCGGAATGTGGTACGTGTTCCAATTATAACCCGGCAAATCACTGATCGCGTCGAGATGGTCTGGGTCAATCGTTTCGAAATCGGCGCGTGTTGTTGGTTCGTGTTGCGGACTTTCATCGCGCGGCACGAATGTGACACCGCCATCGCGCCACGTCAATCGCTCGCCTTCCGAATTTGTTTCGACGGACACGACATCGTCCAAAATATTTTCGGGACGACCTGGGATGTTGATGAGAATGCCGTCGAAGAGATAACGCTGTTGCAATGCGACGAGCGCCTCGGCGAATCCTTCGCTCGTAAACCAAATGCGATGCGGCGCGATGCGCGCGTTCAAAAAATAATGTCCGAGCGCGAGTTGGCACATCACCGGCACGCGGTCAACTGGTGCGTGGCGCATTGCGCGCGCAATCCGGTTTCGGCTATTCATTTTGAATGGCTAGCGAACGGGAGAATGGGAGAATGGGAGAATGGGTGAGTGGGTGAAAATTCTCCCGTTCTCCCATTCTCCCCCTTACCCAATCTTCACCGGCTGTCCGGTTTTGAGCGATTCAATCACTGCCGCTTGCACTTCGGTGATGACGAGTGTGTTTTGCGCCGAGGTTTGCGGTTCGCGTTTTTCGGCGATGCACGCGAGAAAATGCCGCACCGATTCGGCGAATGCGCCGGTGACTTTATCGTTGACGATGTCGGCGGTGTGTGGGCCGGTGAATTCGATTTTTTGTCCGCCCTTGCTGTTGAAAAATTCAATCGTGCGCGTGCGATTGTTGTACATCAACGCGCCATCCGAGCCGATGATTTGCATATAACCGTCGGCGATTTTCGGGTACGTGTTCGGGTGAATCCAGGACGAGTGAAAATTCGTCGTGATGCCGCCCTCGAATTGAATGAGCGCGTTCAAGCCATCGTGCACCGGAATGCCTTGCGCGTCGAGCGTGCCGCGCGTCTCGTGCGCGAAAACCTGGGTCGGGCGTGCGTTCAAAAACCAGTACGTCATATCCAGGTCGTGACTAGACATGAAATAGATCGGCGAGGTGTTGGCTGACCAACCGCGAATCATGCCGGTCGGCACCGAGATCGTGTCGAACTTGACCGAGATGACCATTTGCGGTTTGCCAATCATGCCACCTGCGCTCGCGCGCTTGATC
>CAZPIR010000207.1:0-383 GCA_964586085.1 uncultured Anaerolineaceae bacterium
CACGCGAATATTGCCATCCCAGTCTGCAATCTCAAACACGAACACGGTAATCACATCGGCGAGATTCGCCCAGGGTGTCACGTTGCTGTGTTGAACGAGATATGCGAGTCGCGCGATGCCGCGCATCGTCAACCCGGTTTCCTCGCGAATTTCGCGCGCGAGTCCTTCGATCAATAATTCGCCCGGCTCGACGCGACCACCGGGCAATGCCCACATCGAAGTTGGATTGTCCGGACCTTGTTGCTCGACGAGCAAAATTTCATCGCCGCGCCGAATGATGCCGGCAACGATTTGCGAAATCGAGTTCGGCAGGTTAGCCACGATGTTCTCGCAACTGTGGTGCAAGCCAGGCAGTCAAGCCTACTGCAATCACGGTTGCCACG
>CAZPIR010000207.1:393-798 GCA_964586085.1 uncultured Anaerolineaceae bacterium
GGGATGCATAGCGCAATCACGCTCAATCACATGGTTGCCACGCCGCCGCTAATCACCGCGAATGGTGCGCCGAATGCCGCGGCAACGATGCCCGCTTCTAAATTTCCAAGTTGTGGACCGCCCATAAAGAAAATCATGTTGACCGAAGTCATGCGTCCGCGCAGATGGTCGGGCGTAGTGAGTTGGCGCACCGTGTTGCGAATGATTGTGCTCACGGTGTCCGATGCGCCGACGAGCGCAAGCAAAAAGAACGATAGGATGAACAACTGCGATGCGCCGTAGAGCGCGGTTGCCAAGCCGTACGAGGCGACCGCGGTTAGTAGGACAACGCCTTGTCGTTTGATGTTGCCCATATGCGCGACGATGACGCCGGCAGTAACTGCCCCCACGGATTCAGCGGCGTAC
>CAZPIR010000207.1:808-7074 GCA_964586085.1 uncultured Anaerolineaceae bacterium
GCGTACAGAACGCCCAGCCCTTCAGCTCCAACATTAAGAATTTCGCGCGCGAAAATGGGCAAGAGCGCGTTGGCGGATGAGAAAAAAGTTGCGATAAAATCCAACAACATGGTCGCGCGAATTACTTTGGCGCTAAAAACAAACTGGATACCCTCGGTGAGTGATTCGAGATTCACTTTGGCGACGCCTAGGTTTTTCTGTGTGGGTGTCTTCATCAAGACGAGCGCGGCAAGCACCGCGAAAAACGACGCGGCGTTAATCCAGTAGACCGCGCCAATTCCCAAGCCGGCAATCACAAACCCGGCGAGCATCGGACCAACAATCGAAGCGACCTGCATGTTGATGTTGTTCAAGGACAGTGCATTCGTCAGATGTTCTTTGCGGACCAAATTCGGCGCGAGCGCCTGACGTGCCGGGCTATCGAATGCGACCGTCGCCGCGGTCGTTGCCGCCATCGCGTAAATCACGTACGCGGAAATCAATCCCAGGTTCGTGGCCACGCCCAGAATCGCGGCGAACACCATCATCAAGGTTTGTGTGACGAGCATCAAACGCCGCCGGTCGTGCGCGTCCGCCACGACGCCGCCGAACAAGGAAAAGATGATGATTGGCACAACGCGCATCAAGCCAGTCAAACCCAGCATCACCGGCGAGTTGGTCAGTGTGTAAATGTGCCAGTTGATCGCGACCATTTGCATCTGCGTGCCGACGGATGAAAGCATCTGCCCTGTCCAGAGCAAACGGAAATCGGGATAGAGCTTGAGCGCAATGATCGAAGATTCTTTTTTTGTCGGCGTCTCGTCGGGCGGCAAAAATTCGCCATCGCCATTGCGCCGCGCAGGGCGCACCGCGATAATCGCATCGCGGTTCAGTGCGCCGTAGATGTGCGGATAAATTTTTGGCTCGGCATCGTACTGAATTTTTTCGCGCACACGGGATTTGTCAATGTACAAGTACACGTACTGCGCAGGACTGGTGCGATAATACCGGTTCGCGGTGCGCGCCATTTCGTCCGTGCCGTCGGTGCAGTGAATGAAACCATCGTTTGCAAATTCGCGCGGCGTGTAGTCGCATGAGGCATCCTGGGATTCAAAGTACGCTTGTTCGACAAGATGAAAAGTTTGATCCATTTTACTCAATAAAAAACTCTCGCCCCAATGGGACGAGAGCATTTGCGTCTCGTGGTACCACCCTGGTTAGTTCAATAGTTTGATGGTTTTTAGTTCGATTGGTTAAATAACAACCAACTGCCGAACTAACAAACTCGCAAACTATTGCACTATCTCACGCCGACTAACATCGGCTATCTCGATAACGCGAGATTCGCGGCGCGCACTAGTCTCATTGCTGATTTCGCACGCGCGGCTCGGGAGGGAATTTCACCGTTGTGATCCGAAAAGACTTGCACCCAATGTCTTTATCTCTGGCGGATGAAAAACGGCTACTTGTCTCCGTCGTCGCTGGTGTTTGCGATTATCGCCGGAACACTATTTTTGTCAACTTACTTTTTGACGCGCGTATCTTCTTGCAAGGCGCGATTCACTTCGGCGCTAAATGGGTCGGGGGTCGTGTCGCGCAGAGAGCGGTCGGTGAACAGGCGAACCGTCTGTCCGTCTTTTTTTCGCACGCTGACAATCGCAATTTCATCGGCGGGAATGCCCATCACGCGCGCGAGCACACCCAGCAAGGTGCGTTTCGATTCGGTTTCGCGTTGCGCTTGCAGGTTTGACAAGCGTTCGCGATACACGCGCGTCGCATCGCCGGGTTGCGTAATCTCTTTATCAATTTTTACAAGCTCATCGTGAATCGCGTCCAAACCTAGCGAGTAGGACTTTTGAATTTCGCGAATAAAGCCGATGCGTTCAATCAAGCTGGCATCATAGTATCCGCGTGTGCCGCGCCCAGTTTCAACCGGTCCGCGCAAGGGTTTCGAGACCAAGCCGCGCTTTTGCCAAAAACGCAAGGTGCTGTAATCAATATCAATGCCCATCGCGTTTGCCATGCGCAACAATTCGTGCGTGGGAATCAATCCTTGCGCGCTGACCGGCTCGCGGTTCGACCGGGTTTCTTGCGCGGTCAAGGATTCTGGCGCAGAGGGCGCACGCAAGCGACTCGCATCGGGCGGAGTGGGTGGACTGGTTGGCGAAGACGGACCGCCCAAGGGCAGTTTGAACCTGGGTGGGGAAATCAAGGGGCTGGGTGAGAGCATGGTCCCACCACAACGGCTACAGTAGAGACTTTCCGATGGATTGGATGCCTCGCAGTGACGACATTGCACAAAGGTTGGGGCGACGAGCCGTGAGCCGCATGCTCGGCAATAACTGCTGTCGTCGGCGTTGACGGTTCCGCAAGTGGCGCAATTTAGCATAGTACCAATCCTGAGAATTCCGAACTAACGTTCGGATTTAGATGATTGCAGAATAAGATTTGCCTCACTAATACAAGCAATCATACTATCACCTTAATAATTTGTCAAAAGGGCACAAGAAAAAATGTTTCACGCGTGCGGTGCAAATCGTTTTGACGCACGTTCAATTTGGGCTATAATGCCGCCAATGTTTACCCGTTTGAACCAAACGAGTGGCGCGCGGCAAAAAGTGCGTCACTCGTTGCTTATCCTGCGCCTGATGTTACTCGGTTTGCTGTTTGTGGCGACCGCGTGCGAGTCGTTGCCTGTGGTTTTGCCTAGTCCAGAGGTGCCAACGCCCACTCTGCCAGCGCCAACGGCGACGGCAACCGTGCCCAGTTCGGCGACCCTGGTTGCGTTTCCGACCGTGATGCCCTCGCCAACCAAGATGCCGCTTACGCCGAGTCCCGACCAAGCCGTACGTCTTTCCGCGATTGCGCCGGTCGTGCAACTCGTTTCGCCGCTGAACAACGCCCAGCTTAGCATCAACCAAACTTTTTACGTATTCATCTATGCCGCCGACGATCAAGGGATTGCGCGGCTCGAATTATTGGTGGATGGAATGCTTGTGCGTTCCGAGACGCCGACAAATCCTTCGCCGGTTTTTTCGGTGATTGTGCCCTGGACGCCCACACAACCGGGCGCATATGTTGTGCGCGCGGTCGCGTACGATGCGACGAATCGCGCGAGTGTCGCGGATGAGGCAACCGTGAATGTGGTGACGGATGCGCGCAAGCCCAGTGCGATGATCGTCTATCCGATTGGCACACCCCAGGTCGAGCTGGGTGAGCTGGTGAACATTTCGGCTGTTGCGACGGATGAAGCCACGATTGTGCAACTCGAACTGTGGGTGGACAACCAGCTGTATACGTACGTCACACCGCAAAATTCGGCATCATCGCAGTTGGCGACCTTGTTTGCGTGGTACGCGCTCGCACCCGGCACGCATACCTTGTTTGTGCGCGCACGCGATACACAAGACCAGACAACCGATTCCGCGCCGCTCAGAATTTTTGTCGCGAGTTCGCGCGCGCCTTCGGTGCAAGCATCGTTCGAGCGGACGAACACGCTCGCCGGCGAACCGATCACGGTCACAATCACCGCGCTGGATGCGGCAGGCATTCAGCGCATCGAATTGTTGAATGGCAAGGATGTCGTCGCTTCAATTCCAAGCGGCAATCCCGGCAAACAAACCGTGTTGACTTCCCAGGTTGTTTGGCAGAGCGCGAATCCCGGCGATTACAGCTTGATGGCGCGCGCAGTCAACGCCAACAATGCCGTCAAGGAATCACCCGCGCAAATTATCAGCGTACTGAAACCTGGACAAGCGACACCCACATCGCTGGCGCCGCCAACACCGACACGCACGCGCACGCCACGCCCGACCGCAACGGCGCGTCCCCAACCACCCGGACCGCCGAGCGCAGAACTGATTCAGCCGACGACAAATTTCAATTCGCCAATGCCTTTGCGCGTTACCTTTAATGGCAAGGCGAATTCGGAACTTGACCGGATTGAATTGTGGGGGTATGCTCTAGGGCAACCGAACCCGCAAATGATTTGCTCGCTTGATGCGCGTGCGACGACGAACAAGACCGCGCAATGCGATTGGATGCCGCCGAGCGTTGGCGTGTGGACGGTGTACGCGCAAGCGATAGATATTTATCGGCAGGTCGGCAAATCCGCACAAATTTCCGGTTTCATCGGCGCGCCGGCATTGCCCTTGCCGTCGCCGACGCCCATCACATTTTCGGGACGTTGGAGCGCGACAACATCGAGCGGACAATTCAGCGCCGTGTTGCGGCAGAGTGGCACGGTGATTCGCGGCGAGTTTAAGCTTGTGGCACCTGGAACGCCCGACCTGGATGGACGAATCACATCGGGCACGCTTCGCGCGGATCGCATGACGTTTCATGTGGATTTCACGCCGGCGGCAACCGCCGTGCCGAGCACAACGATCACGACGACAACGACGATGGCGCCAACTGTGACGGCGATGGATTTTGATTGTGGTGTGGATGCGAATGCAACCACGTTGACGTGTACGTTCAAGGATTCGCGCGGACGCGGTGGCAACGCGAATTTTCGACGCGAGTAATTCTAAAGGAATTGGCAATCCGGCGAGAGATTGCCAAGATGATTCATGGCACAAAAATTCCAACTCACTGTGAATAGTGATGTGAATGAACTGGGCGCGGTCGCCGAGTTTGTCGAGCGCGCGGCGAACGCGTGCGGTTTGAACGACGACCAACTGTACGATGTGCAGATGGCGATTGATGAAGCGGTGACGAATGTCATCGAGCACGCGTACCACAAGTCGAGCGGCGACATTCACATCGAGTGCGCGAAACGCGGCAATGATTTCATCGTGACGATTCGCGATCACGGTGAGCAATTCGATCCGAAAAAAGTGGCACAACCCAAAACGCGCGCGGGGCTTTCGGAACGCAACATTGGCGGGCTGGGTTTGTTCTTTATGCAGAAACTGATGGACAAGGTCGAGTTTGAATTTTCAACCGAGCGAGGCAACTTGCTCACGATGGTCAAGAAAATCAAAAAGTGAAATGAACGAAATCACGTTGCTTACTCCGCAAGGTCGGCTGGATGCGGCGGGGGCGCGCCCGTTAGAACGCGAGTTGAAAGAGCACATTGCCGGCGGACGCACGCGGCTGATCGTTTGTCTTAAAGAAACACGTTACGTTAGTTCAAATGGTTTGCGGGTTTTGCTCGCCGCGCTCAAATCGGCGCGCACACATGGCGGCGCATTGAAACTTTGTTGTCTCACGCCGCGCCTCGTCGAAATTTTCGAAATGGCCGGCTTTGATCGCGTATTCGAGATTTACGAGAATCAAGAGCGCGCGGAAAAATCATTTGCCGATTGACGCATCTTGGTTCTGGGGTATACTGGCAAGGTCGAACGAAATTATAAATCATGCACGACCGGAGATTATTTTATGCCTGACACAGAAAAAACACCGGACTTTGTTCGCGCGATTGTGGCGGAAGAAGTTGCCAACAATCGCTGGGGCGGACGAATTGTCACGCGTTTTCCGCCGGAGCCGAATGGCTATTTGCACATCGGGCACGCCAAAGCGATTTGCGTGGACTTTGGCGTGGCGCGTGATTTTGGCGGACATTGCAATTTGCGTTTCGACGACACGAATCCGACCAAGGAAGAAACCGAGTATGTGGATGCGATCATGCAAGACATTCGCTGGCTCGGTTTTGATTGGGGCGAGCACCTGTACTATGCATCCGATTATTTCGAGCAACTGTACCAGTGGGCGGTTGAGTTGATTAAACAGGGCAAGGCGTACGTGGACGATTTGACCGTGGATGAAATTCGCGCGTATCGCGGCACGCTCACCGAACCGGGCAAGCCAAGCCCGTACCGCAATCGTTCGCTTGAAGAAAACCTGGACCTGTTTGCGCGCATGCGTGCCGGCGAATTTCCGGACGGCGCGCGCGTGCTCCGCGCGAAAATTGATATGGCGGCGGGCAATCTCAACATGCGCGACCCGGTGATGTACCGCATTCGCCACGCCGAGCATCATCGCACCGGCAACCAGTGGTGCATCTATCCGATGTACGATTGGGCGCACGGGCAGTCCGATTCCATCGAAGGCGTGACGCACTCGCTCTGCTCGATGGAGTACGAAGATCATCGCCCGCTGTACGATTGGTACTGCGAACAACTCGGCATTCATCATCCGCGCCAAATCGAATTTGCGCGTTTGAATTTAACGCACACGATGATGAGCAAGCGCAAGTTACTGCAACTGGTGAACGAAGGACTCGTCGCCGGGTGGGACGACCCACGCATGCCCACCTTGTCCGGTCTGCGTCGTCGCGGTTACAC
>CAZPIR010000208.1:0-7050 GCA_964586085.1 uncultured Anaerolineaceae bacterium
GTCGGCGCGAACAAGAACTCGATCAAGATCATTGGCGAGGACACGCCGAATTACGCGCAAGGTTATTTCTATTACGATTCGAAAAAATCCGGCACGATGACGACCTCGCACTTGCGTTTCGGTCCCAAGCCAATTCACTCGTCATACCTGATTCGTTCGGCGAACTTTATCGCGTGCCACCAATTCGAATTCTTGGAACGCATTGATGTGTTGTCGGCGGCGGAACCGGGCGCGACCTTTTTGCTCAGCAGTCCGTACGGTCCCGATGAAGTGTGGGATCATTTGCCGCGCGCGATTCAACAAGAGCTGGTTGAAAAGAAATTGAAGTTCTACGTGATTGATGCGGTTGGCGTGGCGCGCGAAACCGGCATGGGCACGCGCATCAACACCGTGATGCAGACCTGTTTCTTTGCGATCAGCGGCGTGCTTCCGCGCGAACAAGCCATCGAAGCGATCAAGCACTCGATTGAGAAAACGTACGGCAAGCGCGGCGAATCCGTCGTGGCAAAAAACTTTGCGGCAGTGGACAAGACACTCGAACGACTGTACCAAGTCAAAGTGCCGAGCGCGGTGACGAGCAAATTCGATTTGCGTTTGCCCGTGCCCGCCGAAGCGCCCGAGTTTGTGCAAAAGGTGACCGCGCAAATGATCGCCGGCAAGGGCGACAATTTGCCGGTCAGCGCGATGCCGGTGGATGGCACATATCCGGTCGGCACGACGCAATGGGAACGCCGCAATATCGCGCTCGATATTCCGGTCTGGGATCCGGATGTGTGTATCCAGTGCGGCAAGTGCGTGCTCGTGTGCCCGCATGCCGTCATTCGCGCCAAAGTGTACGACGCGAAATATCTTGCCGGCGCGCCCGCGACGTTCAAGAGTACGGAACCCAAGTGGAAAATTTTCGCGGGTCAGAAATACACGCTCCAGGTTGCGCCGGAAGATTGCACCGGTTGTACGCTGTGCGTCGAAGTGTGTCCCGCGAAAAATAAATCGCAGACCGGCTTGAAGGCGATCAACATGGCGCCGCAACTGCCAATCCGCGAACCCGAAAAAGCGAACTGGGCCTTCTTTAAGGATTTGCCGGAAACGAATCGCGAACAATTGAACGTCCAACTCGTCAAGGATTCGCAGTTGTTGCAACCGTTGTTCGAGTTCTCCGGCGCGTGCGCGGGCTGCGGCGAAACGCCGTACATCAAACTCGTGACGCAATTGTTTGGCGACCGCGCGGTCATCGCGAACGCGACCGGCTGTTCCTCGATCTATGGCGGCAACTTGCCGACGACGCCGTACACCAAAAATAATGCTGGGCATGGTCCCGCGTGGTCGAACTCGTTGTTTGAAGACAATGCGGAATTTGGTCTCGGTTTCCGATTGACGGTGGACAAGCGCACCGAGTACGCGCTCGAACTGTTGCCGCAATTCGCGGACGCGGTTGGCGCGGAATTGGTGGACGAAATCGTCAAGGCGGATCAGTCGAACGAAACCGGCATTCTCAAACAACGTGGACGCGTTCAGTTGTTGAAGGAACGTTTGGCAAATGTCAACGTGCCGCAAGCCAAAGAATTGTTGAGCGTGGCGGACATGTTTGTGAAAAAGAGTGTGTGGATTTTCGGTGGCGATGGTTGGGCGTACGACATCGGTTACGGTGGTCTCGATCACGTCATCGCGTCCGGGCGCAATGTCAACATTCTCGTGCTCGACACCGAAGTGTACTCGAACACCGGCGGGCAGATGTCGAAATCCACGCCGCGTGGTGCGGTGGCGAAATTCGCCGCGGGCGGCAAACCGCTCGCGAAAAAAGATCTCGCGGCAATCGCGATGACGTACGGCAGTGTCTATGTCGCGCGTGTTGCCATGGGCGCGAACGACTCGCAGACGATCCGCGCGATCATGGAAGCCGAAGCGTACGATGGACCGTCGCTCATCATCGCGTACAGTCACTGCATCTCACACGGCATTGACATGGCGAAAGGGTTGGAGCAACAAAGACTCGCGACCGCATCCGGGTATTGGCCGCTCTTCCGCTACAATCCTGAATTGACCAAAGAGGGCAAGAATCCGTTCCAACTCGATTCCAAAGCGCCGACGATTCCGGTTCAAAAATATGCGTATAACGAAACGCGTTACACGATGCTCGTGCAGAGCAACGAAGAGCAAGCGGAAAAGTTGATGAAGCTCGCGCAAAGCGATGTGGACGCGCGCTGGAAGATGTACGAAAAAATGGCGCAAGGATAACTCAATGAGCCAATGAACCAATTGCCAATGAGCCAAATGATGCGTAAATAAATTTTGGCTCATTGGGTCATTGGAAAATTGGCCCATTCTCCAGAGGAGCAAATATGCCAGACCTATCAACTACATACCTGGGACTGAAACTCAAAAACCCCATCGTGCCTTCGTCGTCGCCGATGATGCAAAAACTCGATCACGTCAAACGCATGGAAGACGCGGGCGCGGCGGCGGTCGTTTTGCACTCGCTCTTTGAAGAGCAAATCATTCGCGACGCCGACATGCTCGACCACGCGCTCGATCAAGGCGCGCACTCGTTCGCCGAAGCGTTGACCTACTTTCCGGATCTCGGCAACTATAACCTGGGTCCCGAAGGGTACCTCGAACACATCGCCAAGGTCAAAGCCGCGGTCAAGATTCCGGTGATTGCGAGTTTGAATGGCGTGTCGTCCGGCGGATGGGTTTCGTACGCGAAAAAGATCGAACAAGCCGGCGCAGATGCGCTCGAACTGAACACGTACTTTATCGCCGCCGATGTCGAGCAATCGAGCGCCGAGGTCGAAGAGATGTACCTCGATTTGCTCAAGGACATTAAATCGCGCGTGCGCATTCCGGTGGCGATGAAGCTCAGCCCGTACTTTACGGCGTTCTCGAATTTCGCTCAGCGCGTGGATAAAGCCGGCGCGAATGGCTTGGTGCTGTTCAACCGATTCTATCAACCCGATTTTGATTTGGAAAACCTCGAAGTCACGCCGAATGTTGTGTTGAGCACGTCGTACGAATTGCGCTTGCGTCTGCGCTGGGTCGCGATTTTGTACAAACGCGTCCAAGCGGACATGGCAATCACCGGCGGCATTCACACCGGCGAAGATGTTATCAAGGCGATGATGGCGGGCGCGAACGTTGCGATGACGACCTCGGCTTTGCTTGAACATGGCGTCGGACGCATTCGCCAGATGCTTGATGAGGCGACGCGCTGGATGGACGAGCACGAGTATGCGTCCATTCAACAAATGCGTGGAAGCATGAGTCAGCAATCGGTTGCCTTCCCGCTCGCGTTCGAGCGCGCGAATTACATGAAAGTCTTGCGGTCGTACGATTCGAAAGTGTAAACTGAATCAATCAACCGTGCAAAGGTTCAAAACCTTTGCACGGTTTTTTGATGCGCGGATGGCAAACTGTTTTTGACGCCGAACAAATTTGATGCGAAAATGGGCGGTAGACTAATGAGGAGTGTGATGGGATGCCATCTTTTCTCTTGTCCACCCGGTGGTGGGTTGGCGCAATCGGCTGGCTGATTTTGTTGTCCGCTTGTACTGCTCCGCCCAATCGCGTAGATTTCCGTTTCAGTCAGGTTGACCCGGCATCGGCGGCGATCTATTCGCCGAACGATACTCAGCCGTTACGCGTTGCGGTTGCCGCCGTCATCTCGCCGAAAGGTAACGTCGAAAGTTACAGCGATTTGCTCACGTACATCGGACGCAAACTGAATCGTCCGGTGCAACTGGTGCAACGCCAAACGTACGCCGAAGTGAACGATCTGATCAAGAGCGGCGAGGTTGACCTGGGATTTGTGTGCACGAGCGCGTATGTCGTCGGTCAGCGCGATTTTGGAATGGAATTGCTCGTCGCGCCGCAAGTGAACGGCGAGACCGCGTACTATTCTCTGCTCATCGTTCCTGCCGACAGCCCTGCGCGTGCGATGGCAGATTTGCGCGGCAAGGTGTTTGCGTTTACCGACCCCATGTCGCTGACCGGGCGCGTGTACCCCACCTCGCTCGTCAAATCGCTCGACGCCTTGCCCGAAGCATTTTTCGCGCGCCTCTTTTTCACGTACAGTCACGACAATGCTATCAAAGCCGTCGCGAACAAGGTTGCCGATGGCGCGAGCGTGGACAGCTTGGTGTACGATTTTTTCGTTGCGCGTGATTCCAGCATCGCGCAAAAAACGCGCATTGTGTCGCGTTCGCCGGCGTTCGGCATTCCGCCCGTTGTCGTCAATCCCAAACTCGCGCCGCAACTCAAAGAAACTCTGCGCGAACTTTTGCTTCACGCGCACACCGACGCCGAAGGGCAGACCGTTTTACGCAACTTGATGATTGAGCGTTTCGTCCTGGTCTCCGACCGCATCTATGATTCTGCGCGCGCGCTCGAACTGCAAGTGAATGTGGCGCAATAAGATGCATCGCGCCGACCATTTGACCCGGCTCCGCAATTATTTGTTGCGACCCAGTGTCCGTATCAAAATTATGGGCATTGTGCTCGCGCTCGTTTTGCTTCTCGGCTTGGGCGTCACGTGGCAGGTGCGCGCAAGTATGACGACCGCGCTCATCGCGCAACTGCAAGAACGCGGCGTTTCGATTGCGCGTGACCTTGCCGCGCACTCGACCGATTTCATTCTCATCAACAACACGTATGCGTTGCACGAATTGTTGCAAGACTCGATTCGCAATAATGCCGATTTGCGTTACGCGTTCATCCTCGACGCAAACAATCGTGTGCTGGTTCATTCGTTCGACGCCGGATTTCCGCGCGGACTCGCTGAAAAAAATTCCGCCGCGCCAACCGAACGCGCGCACAGCGTGCTCTTGCAAAGCGACGAGGGCTTGATTCACGACATCGCCGTGCCGATTTTTGATGGACGCGCCGGCGTCGCGCGTGTGGGCTTGACCGAAAACAGCGTGCATCGCGCGGTGGACAATTTGACCGGGCAAATGTTGTTAACGACCTTGCTCGTGTCTCTGCTCGGCGTTGGCGCGGCGTACTTGCTTACGCTCATTCTCACGCGTCCGATTCTCACGCTCGTGCGCGTCACCGAACAAGTCGCGCGCGGCGACCTCGCGCAACGCGTGCCACCCTGGGGCGATGATGAAATCGGCAAACTGTCGAGCGCGTTCAATCAAATGACCACCGAGCTCGACCAATCGCAACGCGCGATGCGTCGGCGCAATCGTGAACTCGCCGCGCTCAACGCGGTAGCGAACGCGGTCAACACGCCGGCATCGCTGACCGATACACTCGACCGCGCGTTGCGCGCTTTGCTCGCCGACCTGGGTTTGCCGGCGGGCTGGGTGATGTTGCGCGCGCGCAACGCCGAACAAATCGAGTTGGCGAGCTGGGTTGGCTTGCCGCGCGAGCTGGGACTGCGCGAAGCAGCGACTGCTTTGCACGGTTGCCCTTGCACCGTCGCGTTGACCGACAAACGCTCGGTGATTGTTGCGCCTTTGCCCGAACGTTGTCCGTTGTGCGAAGCGCGTGACATTGCCGCGCACGTCACCATTCCGATTCTCGCGCGCGACCAGGTGCTGGGTGTGCTCGGCGTGGCGAGTGGCGAAGCGTCCGTGTTCGATGCGGACGAAATGAAATTGCTCGAAGCGGTGGGGCAACAACTCGGCGTCGTCATCGAGAACGCGCGGCTCTGGGACGACTTGCGCGAGAAAGAGCGCGTGCGCGGACAACTGCTCGAAAAAATTATTGGTGCACAAGAAGACGAACGCAAACGCATCGCGCGCGAATTGCACGACGATACCGGGCAAGCGATTACATCGTTGATGGTCGGCTTGCGCGCGGCGAGTGATGCGAGTGAAACGACGACGCGCACGCGGCTCGATGGCTTGCGCGACATTGCCGCGCAAACGCTCGAATCGGTGAAGCGACTTGCGCGCGAACTGCGTCCCGCCGCGCTCGACGACCTGGGTTTGTCTGCCGCGCTCGAACGGTACGCGTCGAGTTATCGCGCCAACTATGGATTGAACGTAGATTTGCAAATGACCGGTTTTCAAAACAATCGTCGTCTGCCCGGCGAAATCGAACTCGCGTTGTATCGCATCATCCAGGAAGCCTTGACGAACATTGCCAAGCATGCGCGCGCGCAAAATGTCAGCGTCGTCGTCGAACGTAAACGCGCGTCCGTCGTCGCGATTGTCGAAGACGATGGGCAGGGCTTTGATGCGCGGGCTGTGCTCGCATCGCCGCACGAAGAAACGAAACTGGGTTTGCACGGGATGCGCGAACGCGCCGAACTGCTCGGTGGTCAATTGCAAATCGAGTCCACGCCGGGCAAGGGCAGTAGTGTGTTTGTCGAAATTCCAATTCAATGAGCCAAAAAGAACAATGACCAAAACTAGAATCCTTCTCGCCGATGACCACGCTGTGTTACGCTCCGGTTTGAAAATGTTGTTGAACGCGCAGACCGACCTGGTTGTTGTCGGCGAAGCGACGAACGGCAACGAAGCGCTCAACGCGGTGCGCGAGCATTCGCCCGAATTGCTTTTGCTCGACATTTCGATGCCGCAGAGTGATGGCTTGCAAGTTCTCCAACAAATTCGCCGGACGCATCCGCACGTGCGCGTGCTCGTGTTGACGATGCACGAAGAAGAGGGCTATCTCAAACGCGCGCTCGAAGCGGGCGCGGCGGGCTATTGTCCCAAGAGCGCGGCGGACGCCGAATTGATTTCGGCGATTCGCGCGGTGATGCGCGGGAATGTGTACATTCATCCGTCGCACACAAAAATTTTGCTCGACAAGATGTTGCCGACGAGCGCGCCCTCTGCCGCCGCCGATTTGAGCGAACGCGAAAGCGCGGTGTTGAAACTCGTCGCGCTCGGACACACGAACCAGGAAATCGCCGAGCAACTCGCGCTCAGCGTCAAGACCGTCGAGAGTTATCGCGCGCGCGGAATGGAGAAACTGGGGTTGTCGAGTCGCGCCGCGCTTGTGCGCTACGCGATTCAAGAAGGGTGGATGAAAGAATAGTCGGGTAGTCAAATAGTCAGTTCGTCGAGTAGTCAAGTGATTTTGACCTTGTTGACCAAGCGACTG
>CAZPIR010000209.1:0-7031 GCA_964586085.1 uncultured Anaerolineaceae bacterium
TATCACTCTTCAGTTGTTAAAGTCCTCATCGGCGAACGGGGGCTTTTATACCACACATTTACACCCGTGTCAAGTTTCCTTTTTCAGGGAACAAAATCGCCGACCTTACAGTCGGCGGAGACAAAAAGAGACCCGTCAACACATTCGACGTTCCATGTCGTTGAGATTATCTCTTTTATTCCTCCGCAACGCAGATTTTTAACTTCAAGCGCACGAACATTATAGCGATTTTCGTTTTGTTGTCAACTTAAATTTTTGACGCAGTCCAAAAAAGCGCCATCCAGGTCTCGGTTTAAATTTTTTCTCGATCCAGGAATTCGACCCAGAACCCCGGGTAAAAATCCTGACTTGGTCTTCAAACGAAAGACACCCTGATGATTCATAACAAGAGAGTGGCATTTTGATTTCTCTGTAACGCAATGCCCGAGCGGCGAATCCCAGGTATAGATTCAAAAACCTAGCGCAGGCAATTGAGGTTCGACCTCTAGACCAGCGACGAGCGCAATCAAACAGCATGCTTTCCCCGATCGGATCGAAATCGGATTACGGGAACTGAGCGAAGGACTCGACACCATGCGCGCCAAATCCCAAAGCCGCCCGTCTTTACCGAACCGGACACAGGCACCCTTTCCCGTTGACATACGGTCGAGTCGGATTTTTTACCAAGGATCAGAGCGAAATAATTTTGCGCGAGCGACCATCCGTCGCCCGAACAATGGTGACGCCTCACCGGAAATGCATCGGGCTCCTCAGCCTCTACGCAAACAGCACCGAGCGCAACCGCATTTGCTTCCTATCGGACGCCGTAAACGACTACGCCAGCTTTGTTTTGATTTTGACCAAAAACGTCATTTACAAGTACGCGAAAGGAGATTATTGTGTTACCGATACCACATGGTATCGGTAACACAATCAGAGAGCGATCAACAATGCCAAAGCTTCCGAAATCCAAAGCCACAATCCGCGATGTCGCGCGCGCCGCCAACGTATCTGCCATTACCGCTTCGCGCGCGCTGTCTGGTAATGGCTATGCCAGTTCGACAACCCGTGCCAAAGTCGAACACGCGGCGCAAAAATTGGGCTATGTGCGAAACCGCATCGCCAGTAGTCTCTCCAGTGGGCGCACACAGACGATTGGCATGGTCATCCCCGACATCGCGTCCGTCCACTTTGCCGAGATTGCGCTCGGCGCGGAAAATGCGGCGACGCGCGCGGGCTATCACCTCATCCTGTCCAACACCATCGGCAACCGCGACCACGAAAAACACGTCCTCGCGTTTTTGCATCAAACGCGTGTGGACGGGGTCATCCTCGCCGGCGCGCGTTTGCCCGACGACGACCTCATGCGCGCACTCGCGCCGCATCGCGCCTTTGTTTCGATCAATCATCCACTCGCCGCCCCCAATGGTGGTAACATCGTTTCGGAACACGCCAAGGGCATGATGCTTGCCGTCGCACACACGGTTTCAAGTCAGCGGCGTGTGATTGCCTTTATCGCCGGACCGAAACATTCGTACAGCGCGCGCGAACGCTTGCGTGGTTTTCGCGCCGCGATGAAAAAATTCGAGCGTCCCATTCGCGCGGATTTGATCGTCGGCTACGAAACCAATTACGGCGAAGAGTTTCCCTCGCAATGGGAATGGTTCAATGCCGCCGATGTCGGCTCAACGCAATGGAACGAGCGGCGCGCATCGTTCGGTTCGCGCGGCGCGCGTGCGATGCTCGCGGCGCATCCTGAGGTAGACGCCGTTGTGTGCTTTGACGATCAAATCGCATTCGGCGTATTACAAGCATGCGCTGAGTTGGGGCGGCGCGTGCCAGACGATGTTGCCGTTGTTGGTTGCAATGACATTCCACTCGCGATTCAAGCGACGCCCAAGTTAACGACGCAACGCATCGAGCGTTATCAAATGGGCAAACGCGCCGTCGAAATGTTAATCGAGCAATTGAATGGCACAACACATCCCGATCCCGTACTGTTTCCGCACACTTTGATTGTCCGTGAAAGTGCGCCCTAATTAACCTTGATGATTCACCGTCGAATCAACCGTCCGAAATTTTTTCCAAAGAAGGAGAAGAGCAAATGAAACCGAGTACCATTACACGTCGCGAGTTCTTGCGATTGATTGCGCTGGGTTCGGCAGGCGCCGTGCTTGCCGCGTGCGCGCCACAAGCCGCGCCGACCTCAGCTCCCGTCGCCCCCCCCGTCAAAGCGACCGTCGCGGCAACGGTTGCCGCCGGTCCCGAACCGCTGACCTTGCCCATCGTCAAAGAACCGTTGACGGTGAGTTACTGGGTCGGTAACACAGCGAATGTTGCGGCGACGCGCAAATCGTTCGGCGAAATGACCTGTTACACCGAATTGGAAAAACGCGCCGGCATTCACATCGATTTTCAACATCCCCCCATCGGTCAGGAAAATGATCAGTTCAATCTCGTCATCGCCTCCGGCAAATACCCGGACATTATCGAACGCGATTGGACGACAGCGCCCGGCGGACCCGCCAAGTACATCAAGGACGGCGTCATTCTTCGGCTCAACGATCACATTGACAAGTACGCGCCGAATTTCAAAAAGGTGCTCACCGATCATCCCGATTGGCGGCGCATGATCATGACTGACGAAGGCGACATTTATTGTTTTCCGTTCCTGCGGAGCGATCCGTACTTGCAAACCTTTGCCGGCTTGACCTTGCGCGGCGATTGGTTGGACAAACTGGGTCTCAAGATGCCGACGACGATTGACGAATGGCACGATGTGCTCGTCGCGTTCAAAACCAAAGACCCGAACGGAAATGGCAAAGGCGACGAGATTGGTTTCAATCCCTGGAAAGACAACAGTCCGCGCGGTAGCTTTAACATGCACGCGTTCGTCGGCGCGTGGGGCATGACCATGCAGTGGTTCCAGGACAAGGGCGTGGTCAAGTATGGTCCGCTTCAACCCGAGTTCAAAGAATTTCTCAAGGTGATGGCACAGTGGTTCAAAGAAGGTTTGATTGACCCCGACTATATCACGACCAATCTCGCCGGTCTCGATGCCAAGATCACGAACAATCAACTGGGCGTCGCCGTAATCAACACCGGCAGTGGCATTGGCAAATATCTCCCGTTGATGCAACCCAAGGATCCAAAATTCAAAATGTCTGCCGCGCCGTACCCCGTGCTCAAAGCCGGCGAGAAGCCGCAACTGGGTCAACGCGATAATGTGTACGCTGGGCAAGGTTCAGCGGCAATTACAACGGCGAACAAACGCATCGCCGAAACCGTCAAGATGCTCGATTACGCGTACGGTCCCGAAGGGCATATGCTGTTCAACTTTGGCGTCGAAGGTCTGACGTATAAAATGGAGAACGGCTATCCCAAGTACACCGACGAGATCATGAACAATCCGCAAAAACTGCCGATGAACCAGGCAATGGGCAAACATTTCCGCTCGGTCTTTAACGGGCCCTTCCTGCAAGACAAGCGTTACATCGAGCAGTTCGCCGGCATGCCAGAACAACAAGAGGCGATCAAAATTTGGAGTCAGCCCGCGAACGACAAACTTTTGCCGGCCATCACACCGACCCAGGATGAGAGCAAAAAATTCTCGACGATCATGGCGGATGTGACGACACGCTTTGACGAAGGGTTCAACAAAATCTTGCAAGGGCAGTTGCCGATTGATGGCTGGGATCAGGTCGTCAAGGACATGAAGACGATGGGCATTGACGATGCCGTCAAGATTCAACAAGCCGCGCTCGACCGGTACAACAAACGTCCGTAATTCCAATTGGAGTAGGGGCGGGATAATCCCGCCCCTACTTTGCAAGGAGTCCCGATGGCCATCGCGCAACGCATTGACGCTCGCCACGCCGCCAAGACGTCACGGCGCAGTTTCCAGGAACGTTTGCTTCAAGACCTCGTGCGCAACAAGTACATCTATCTGATGCTCGTGCCGGTCGTGGCGTATTATCTCATCTTTCACTATGGTCCGATGTACGGCGCGCTGATGGCATTCCAGGATTACACGCCGACCAAAGGCATCTGGGGCAGTCGCTGGATCGGCTTTGAAAATTTCACCACGTTCTTTGACAGCGTGTACTTTCAACGCTTGATTCGCAACACGCTTGCGATCAACGTCATCGAATTGTTCTTTGCGTTTCCCGCGCCGATCATCCTCGCGCTGTTGCTCAACGAGATCACTTCGCCGGCATTCAAACGCACCGTGCAGACAATCACCTATCTGCCGCATTTTGTTTCGCTCGTCGTCGTCGTCGGCATGATGGTGGATTTTCTCGCGCGCGACGGGCTGATCAACAATTTACTCGCGCCGTTGGGGATTCCGCCGACCCAGTTTTTGCAACGCGCCGAATGGTATTGGCCTATCTTTGTCGGCTCAGGCATTTGGCAAGGCGTCGGCTGGGGTTCGATTGTGTACCTCGCCGCGATCACGGCGATTGATCCCACGCTCTACGAAGCCGCGACCGTGGACGGCGCGAATCGTTTGCAACAACTCCGCCACATCACCCTGCCCGGTATCCTGCCGACGATCATTATTTTTCTCATCCTCCGCATCGGAAGCATGATGAGCGTCGGTTACGAAAAAACCATCCTGCTCTACAATCCCTCAACGTACGAAACCGCCGACGTGATCAATTCGTACGTCTATCGCAAGGGCGTGCTCCAGGCTGATTTCGGTTTCAGCGCGGCAGTCGGGTTGTTCAATTCGGTCATCAACTTTGGACTGGTCATGATCGCCAATCGCATCAGCAAGCGCGTGACCGAAATGGGTTTGTTCTAAAGGAGGCACGCATGGTGGGCAAACGAACGTTGGGCGGAAACATCGCCTACGCAATGATTATTCTCGTCATGGTCTTGTTGATGATCGTGACCGTCTATCCATTCATCCACGTCTTGTTCGCATCACTCAGCGATCCCGCCGACCTGATGCGGACGCGCGGCGTTATTCTCGCGCCCATCGGCAGTGTGACGTTTGCCGCATACGAAGCGGTGATGAACAATCCGATGGTCTTGATCGGTTATCGCAACACCTTGTTCTACGTCGTCACCGCGACCGCGTTGAATGTCACACTGACGATTCTCGGCGCGTACGCCTTGTCGCGCAAAAACGTGATGCTCAAAACGCCGATCCTGTTCATGATTATTTTTACGATGTGGTTTCACGGTGGATTGATTCCGCGCTATTTGCTGATCAGCCAGACACTGAATTTGCAAGACAGTCCGCTCGCGCTCATCATCCCCGGCGCCATCAGCACGATCAACCTGATCATTCTGCGCACCGCATTCGAGGGCGTGCCGCCCGCGCTCGAAGAAGCCGCGCGCATTGATGGCGCGAACGATTTTCAAATTCTGTGGAAGGTCATGCTCCCGATGTGCGTGCCAACCTTGGCGGTCATCATTCTCTTTTACGCGGTCGCGCATTGGAACGCGTGGTTCGACGCGATGCTGTTCATTCGCAATCGTGAGTGGTATCCGCTCCAGGTCGTTCTGCGTGAAATTCTCATCACCAACAACACCGAGAGCATGACGACCGGCGTTTCGAGCGGCGACGTGATGCCGATTGGCGAGACGATCAAGTACGCGATCATTATCGTCGCCACCGTGCCGATCCTGTTCGTCTATCCGTTCCTGCAACGCTATTTCGTCAAAGGCGTGATGATCGGAGCAATCAAAGAATAGGTGGTAAAATGCAAATATCGCAGAGGTTATCGCGGCGCGAATTTCTCCATGTGTTTTCTTCCGGCATCGGGCTTGCAGTATTGAACGCTTGCGCGCCGATTGCGCCGACTACCGTCGCCGCACCAACCCACACCCCGATTCCGCCGCCGCGCGTGCCAACGGCGATTCCGCCGACCGTTACGCCCAGCATTTCACCAACGCCGACCATTCCGCTCGCCAAGGATCCCTCCTCGCCCATGTTTCTCGTTGCCTATCAAACTTCCCCCAAAGACCCATGGCAAGATCGGCCCACACGCACGTTCCTGGGTTTGAAAGATTCCGAAAACGTCACGCCGGATTCCAATCTCGATCAGTACGGCGGATGGCAGGCGCGCGCTGGAAGCAAGACAGGTTTTTTTCACACCGAAAAAATCGGCGAACGCTGGTGGCTCATTGACCCCGATGGAAATTTGTTCATTCACAAGGGCATCACATCGGTTGCGCCCCAGGATTCACCCAAGAGCAGTGCCGCGTTCAAAACGCAATTTGGAAATGAATCAAAATGGGCTGATGATACGGCGAAACTTTTGAAATCGTACGGCTTTAACGGCACCGCGGCATGGACAAAGGATGCCTTGATTCGCAAGAGCGCGTCGCCGCTGACGTATGCGCCACTATGGAGTTTTATGAGTTCGTACGGCAAACAGCGCGGCGGCACGTACCAAGAACCCGGACACACGGGTTATCCGCTCGATTGCATTTTCGTTTTCGATCCTGAATTCGAGTTGTTTTGCGATGAACACGCCAAACAACTCGCCGCAACGAAAGACGATCCGTACTTGCTCGGACATTTTTTTGATAACGAAATGCCCTTGCCCGCCAATGCGCTCGACAACTATCTCAAACTACCAGACCGCGACCCAGGACGTAAGGCAACCCTCGCTTGGCTTGCCGCGCGCAACGTCAAACCCGATGCGATTTCCAATCTCGACCGCACCGCATTCTTGCAATACCTCATTGCGCGTTACGGCAAAATCGTTTCGACGGCAATCAAGAAATACGATCCCAATCATCTTTTGCTCGGTCCGCGCTTACACGGCACGGGGATGAATAGCCAAGCTGTGCATACGGGCATCGGTCCATATGTGGATGTTACCTCGATCAATTTGTATTCGTCGTGGACGCCCGATGCCGGGCGGATGGAAGACCGCCATCGTTGGTCGGGCAAACCGTTCTTCGTCAGCGAGTTTTACGTAAAAGGCGCAGACGCGGGCTTGCCGAACAACACCGGCGCGGGCTGGACCGTCAAGACACAACAAGATCGCGGCTGGTTTTATCAGAACTATGTCCTGGCTTTACTCGAATCGAAA
>CAZPIR010000210.1:0-7007 GCA_964586085.1 uncultured Anaerolineaceae bacterium
CATAATTGAGCGCGCCCGCCGCCGTGATGAGGTCGAACGATTGCGCGGCGAACGGCAAGTATTCCAAACTCACCGCAAAGTGTGCGCGCGGCGCAACGGCGTGACAATGCGTGAGCATCGTAAACACTGGTTCGACGCCAATCGCAATTTTTGCAATCGGTGCGAGCGCATCGGTCGAGCGTCCCGCGCCGCACCCCACATCGAGCGCGCGCGCGACGGGTTGAGCGAGCTGGAGATGCGCGGCGATCATTGCGATGACACGCGGATGCACCGACGGGCGCGCGAACGCGTACCCTTCGGCAAGGCGTGCGCTGTTGTAAACGGTGATGGAGGGTGCGATGCGCTGGGTCATGCTTGCTCCAAAAATGAAACGAGGCGAGTTGTTGGCTCGCCTCTGTTTTTTATTCGGCGCCGGTCATCGCGGGATAACAGGGCAGGTCGCCGGCTTGGTACGACTCGTGCGCTTCTTCGTGGTCGCGGGGAAAGATGATGCACACGCTGGGTTTTTTACCGGTTGGATGCAAGTGACAGCCGCGTGACCTGAGCAAGAACACACAGCCGTACTCGTTCGTGCGCGTGCGATACAACCAATCGCCGGCTTCATCTTGTTCGGGTCCGATAAAATCTTCGGCGCGTGCCAAGCCCGCGTCGAGCAATGCCTGGCGTTCGTTTGGAAACACATCTACGCCATAATGACAGCACGCGTCGGCGCAATCGAATGTGCGACAATCAAAGGATATGGGTTGCCAATCTTGAGCCATGAATACCTGCCTTTAGGAAATTGCGGCAGAGTATACAATAATCCATCGGCAAAATCAAATGACCTTCTCCGTCTTCCGTCTTCCGTCCTTCGTCCTCCGTCACCTTTCTATTCACATCGCCAAGATGCGCCCGCAACTAGGGCACGTCACAATCGTTTCGCCGATGCTTACGCGCGAGATCAAACCAGTTGGTACAATCACCCCGCACGCGCCGCACGTGTCGCGTTTCAAAATTGCGATGGCACGCCCGGCTTTGGCGCGGCGCAGTTGATCGTACTGGCGCAAAACATTGGCATCGAGCGACGCGCGCGTGTGTGTGTGCGATTCGTTCGCATGTGCGAGCCGCGCGACGAGTGTTTCGCGTTCGTGCGTCAACTGTGCAACCTCGTTCGCGTGCGTAGCTTCAACCTGCGCGAGTGTCCGCGACATTTCATCCGCGCGCTTTTGCGCTTGCTCGATTGCATCCATCAAATCCAAGCGTGTCTCGTCGAGTGTGCCGCGTTGCCGCTTGTGCATCTGCAAATCTTTTTCGAGCGATTCCAGTTCCTTTGGATTTGTCACGCGCCCGTTGTACAAACGTTGTTCCACCTCGCGAATTTTTGCATCGAGCGTTTGCGCTTCAAGTTCGCGGTCGCGCTGTGCGCTCGATAATTCGGCGAGCTGTTTGTGCGCGGCATCGTGCTCGGTGCGCGCGTGCGCGGTTGTATCGTTGGCGAGTGTCGCATCAATCGCACGAATGCGCGTGTTCTTGTCGTCGAGTTCGAGATCGAGCGTGTGTAGTTGCGCGAGCAGAGTAGTTGTGTTCATTGCTAGTGACCATTGGTTGTGAGTGCGTGATTACACACTCACTAATAATCTTTTGAAGAAAGAAAAAACATTAAATTTTGTCCAAACGACCGATTCCCCCTTGACAAGCCGGGTAGGGATGTGGGATAATGCAGGCATCAAAGTGGGAAAAAATGGGGCAAAGTGGGGCGCAAGGGCTGTCAAACATGCGTTCTAATTAGCCAAGTGGGAAACAGAACGAATGTTCTTGGGTCTAAATCAGCACACAATTGATGACAAGGGTCGCTTGACGTTGCCTGCCAAATGGCGGGCGGAACTCGCGTCAGGTGTTGTCGTCACGCGTGGGTTGGATGAATGTTTGTTTGTTTTTCCTCAATCGAAATTTGAAAGTATCGCGGCTGAGATTGATCAGACGGGCATCGAGTTTGCGGACGCGCGCGCGTGGGCGCGTTATCTTGCCGGCATGGCGGAACAAATCGAAGTGGACAAGCAAGGACGCATTTTGATTCCCGACAACTTGCGCCAATTCGCCAAACTCAATGGCGAGGTCGTGGTGCTTGGCGTGGTCAGTCGCATCGAGATTTGGAGCCCGGCAAAATATCAAGCGAACAATGAGTCAGTCGAATCGAACGCGACAGTGGTGGCGGAGCGCATGGGGCAGGTGATGCGTCGCGCCGCGCAATCGAAATAAACATGGCGCACGTTCCCGTACTTTACCAGCCCACCATCGAGTACCTCGCGCCGCGTCCGGGTGGTTGTTACATTGACGCTACACTGGGGGCGGGCGGACATGCGGCCGGCATTCTCGATGCGTCAGCGCCGAATGGCCGATTGCTCGGTTTGGATGCCGACCCTGCCGCGTTATTGATTGCGCGCGAAAACCTGGGTCGCTTTGGCGAGCGGGTGACGTTCGTGCATTCGAATTTTGAAAATTTACAAGAGGTCGCCGCGGCGCACGAGTTTCTTTCAGCCGACGGTATTGTACTCGATATTGGATTGTCGTCAATGCAGTTGGCGGATACGGCGCGCGGTTTTTCTTTTTTGAGTGACGGCGCGTTGGACATGCGGTTCAATCCCGATTTGTCGGAAACTGCCGCCGACTTGGTCAACACACTCGATGTGGACGAACTAGCCGATTTGATTTTCGAGTACGGCGAGGAACATGCGTCACGTCGCATTGCGCGTGCCATCACGTTTGCGCGACCGATCACCACGGCGGCACAACTTGCGAGCGTGATCGAAAAATCCATTGGGCGACACGGCGGCATTCATCCGGCGACGCGCACCTTTCAAGCGTTACGCATTGCGGTCAATCGCGAGTTGGAAGTGCTCGAAAAAGTTCTACCGCAAATTGTGGACGTGCTCGCGGTTGGTGGACGCATCGCGCTGATTTCGTTTCACTCGCTCGAAGACCGCATCGTGAAAAATTATTTTCGTTCGTGTCCGCAGTTGCGCGTGCTGACCAAGCATCCGATCCAGGCGACCCGCGAAGAAGAGTTGGCGAATCCGCGCAGTCGCAGTGCCAAGTTGCGAGTTGCGGAAAAAGTAGACCAATGAACAATTTGTCATTTCTCGCCTCGCTAGAAATAACAAATTGAAATTTGTGAAATAAAAAATGTCTGAACCCATTCAACGCACAATTGAACAACCTCAAACGAACCCAGTGCCTTTTGGCTTGAGCGGCGCGCGCGTGGCGTTGATCGGCGTGATTGTGCTTGCGTTTTTCTGGACGATGTACGTGCGGCAGGCGAGCCAGACGACCTTGACCGGTCAACGCGCGTACGATATTCAACAAGAGACTGACCGCATCCAGCGCGAGAACATGCAACTCGAAATTGACATTGCCGCGTTGACGGCGCCGGCACGCATCGCGGAACGCGCGCGCGTGTTGGGCTTGCGTCCCAGTTTGCCGTCACAAATTCAATATATCGTCATCAAGGATTTTCCGACCGAAAACCCCAAGCCGATGACCAGTTGGGGAGCCGCGCCAATCGTCGCGCGCTCGACGAGTTGGCTTGATACGATGCGCGTCAATCTCGGCTTGTTGCCGCGTCCACCCACTAGCTTGTCCGGTCCGTGAGGTCGTGATGTCTGCACAATCTTTGCCACAATCGCCAGCGCGTTTGCGTCTGGCTTTATACGCTCTTGCGGCGGTGGGGGTTATCCTCGCCGTGCGTTTGTTCTATTGGCAAATCATCGAATGGGACAAACTGAACGCGCTCGCGCTCAAACAGCAGACGATCAAAACCGAAATTCCACCGCATCGCGGGCGTATTCGTACGAGCGATGGTTTACTGCTCGCGGCGGATCATTATCTGTACTCGATTCGGGTCAACTCGAAAATGACGCGCGACCCGCAGGACCAAATCAAAATTGGCGGCGAGCTTGCGGCAATCCTGGGTCAACCCATCGGCACGGTGATGGGCAAACTGCAAGCCGATAAACCGGATTGGCTCGTGCGCGATGTGAGCGCGCAAACCGGTGAAGCGATTATCGTGCTCAAGGAAAAATATCGGCTGACGAATCTCGAAGTCGAAATGCGCCTCACGCGCTTTTATCCGGCAGGTTCGCTTGCCGGTTCCGTGGTCGGTTTTGTGAACGTCGAACGCAAACCATCGTCCGGCATCGAAGCGTACATGAACATGCCGTTAAGCGGCAAGCCCGGCAAGTTGAACGCGGTTGGCGATGCAATGCGCGATGTGATTCCGTTCGATGTGCAGACGAACGTGGCGGCGGAAGATGGCGCGGAAATTATTCTGACGATTGACGCGACGATGCAACGCATTGTCGAAACCGAGTTGGCAAACGCAATTCGTTCGACCCGCGCGACCAGCGGGTGTGTCATCGTGCTCGACCCGCAAACCGGCGCGGTGCTGGCGATGGCGGTGTGGCCCTCGGCGGATTTGAATGCATACTTTGAGCCGGCGAACCAGGACAAGTACAAGAACACGGCGGTTAGCGCCTTGTACGAACCCGGGTCGGTGTTCAAGGTGGTTACGCTCGCCGCCGCGTTGGATGCACGCACGGTCACGCCCGCGACAGTGTTCGAGGATATCGGTTACATTGATTTCGGCGGTGTGCGTACCAAGAATCACGATGAGCAAGCGCATGGGCGCGTGACCTTGACGGACGTGATGCGCCAATCGTTGAACGTCGAAACGGTCAAGATGAGCGTGGGGTTGGGCGCGGAACGTTTTTATCAGTACGTCCGCGATTTTGGTTTTGGCTCGATCACGCGCGTGGAACAAATGCCTGAGATGCCGGGCGAGGTCAAAGCGCCGGGCGACGGCGTGTGGCGCGATGTAGAACTCGCGACGAACGCATTCGGGCAAGGTCTTTCGGCGACGCCTCTGCAAATGGCGCGCGCGATTGCCGCGGTTGCCAACCAGGGCAAGTTGATGCGACCGTACATTGTCAAAGAAGTGCGTGAGGCGAATGGACGCCGCACGGTGACGCAATCGCAACTCGTGCGCCAGGTCATTCGTCCCGAGACCGCGCAAATTGTCACGCGCATTCTCTCCGATTCGATCATCGCCGAATCGTCGAACAAGGCGATTGTCCCAGGTTATCGCGTCGCCGGCAAAACCGGCACGTCGCAAATTTCCGGCATCGGCGGGTACGAAAAGACCGGCACGATTGCTTCGTTTGCCGGTTACTTGCCGGCGGATGATCCTCGGTTTGTGATTCTGGTGAAACTGGATCGCCCGCAATCATCCGAGTGGGGTTCCCAGGTTGCGTCGCCAGTGTTTGCCGAAGTGGCGAAACAATTGGTCGCGTTGATTGGTCTCCCGCCGGATCATGTGCGGATCGGCAAATAGACAGAAACATGTTGACCTTAGCCGATGTGTTTCAAGCGTTGTTGAATGTGCGACCGGAAGGCGCGCAACGCATTGCGATTCCCCAGGTTGTGGTGGATTCGCGGCAGGCGCGTGCCGGTTCGTTATTCGTCGCGCTCAAAGGCGAAACGCTCGATGGTCACGATTATATTGCAGAGGCATTGGCGCGCGGCGCGGTGGCGATCATCGCTCAAACGCGCGCCATGGAGCTGGGGCTAGGTCCGAGTTTGCACTTTTACGATCTTAATCAGATCGGTGCGGCCGGGTTGCAACCTAGCCCCACGCTCCATGTCCCGGCGATTTTTATCGCACCGTCGAGTTTGAACGCTTTGCAACACCTCGCGCTGTTTTGGCGCAATCAATTTTCGCAATGCCAGGTCGTCGGCGTGACGGGCAGTGTCGGCAAAAGTTCGACCAAGGAATTGATTGCGGCGGTTTTGCGGCAACGCTTTAACACGTTCAAGAGTCAAGGCAATCTCAACAGCGAAACCGGTTTGCCGATGATGGTTTTGCAAATGAACGAGACGTACACGCGCGCCGTGTTGGAGATGGGCATGTTTGCGCGCGGCGAAATTCGCGAGCTGTGCAAAATCGCCCAGCCGCGTATCGGCGTCGTGACGAATGTCGGACCGACGCATCTCGAACGACTCGGTAGCATCGAAAACATTGCGCGCGCGAAAGCCGAACTCGTCGAGGCATTGCCGAGCGATGGCGTCGCGGTTTTGAATGGCGACGACGAACGCGTGATTGCGATGCGCGATCAAACGCATGCGCAAATAATGTGTTACGGTTTGAATCCGCAATGCGATGTGTGGGCAGATCAAATCGAGAGTCATGGACTAGATGGTGTTTCGTTCGCGTTGCATCATCGCGATGAACATTTGCATGTGCGCGTACCCCTCCTGGGGCGGCACAGCGTGCACACCGCGCTTGCCGCGGCGAGTGTCGGCATCGCGGAAAAAATGTCCTGGGATGAAATCGTGCGCGGCTTGAGCGATGTGGCGGCACAGTTGCGTTTGATTGCGGTGCCGGGCGAAAACGGCACGACGATTTTGGATGACTCGTACAATGCCAGTCCGGCATCGTCCATCGCCGCGCTAAATCTGCTCGCCGAACTGAATGGGCGCAAGATTGCGGTGCTCGGTGACATGCTCGAACTCGGTGACATGGAAAAACGTGGACACGAGATGGTGGGCGGACGCGCGGCGCAAGCGGTAGATGCCTTGATCGCGGTTGGCGCGCGCGGCAAGTGGATTGGCGAGGCGGCAATCGAAACCGGCTTGTCTGCCGAACGCGTTTTTTTCGCCGAGAATAATTCGCGCGCCGTCGAACTCGTGCGCGAGATTGCGCAAGCCGGCGATTTGATTTTGATCAAAGGTTCGCGTGGCGTCAAGATGGAAGAAATCGTTGCAACCTTGGCGCGCGCCGAAAATGGAATCGCGGAGAAACACTGATGGCGTGGTCGCTGACGTTGGGAGCAATTTCATTTTTTATCGCCGTTGTGTGGGGCAGTCCGCTGATTCATTTGCTCAAGCGGCATGGCATTGGCAAGCAAATTCGGATTGAAGGTCCGACGCAACATCAAGTCAAAACCGGTACGCCGACGATGGGCGGCGTGATGGTG